>NZ_DASVYD010000020.1:0-22514 GCF_036392335.1 Vitreimonas sp. | reverse complement strand
CAAATCTTCCAGACGCTCCTTGTAGGCGTTGGCGTCGAGCGCGCCCGCGCCTTCGGTGAGCATGTCCGTCATCACGCCGGTGACGCCTGTCAGCGCGTCGGGCTCAATCGCCGATCCGCCGCGCCAATAGGCGCGCAGCACGATCATCGGTACGGTTGAATCCGAGACGATCCACGCATGGATGCCGCCGGGCGACGTGATTTGGCGCACCGGCACGCCGTGGCGTGCGGCGGCGCTCTCCGTACGCGTTTGCGCATACGCGGGTTCGACATGCGCCACCGGCAGCGGCGCGAGCGCGGCCAACGCGATAGCAAACAAAAGCCGCTTCATTGCCCCGCCTCCGGCGGCAGCAACCAGCCCGTGACGGACGCATCCAACACCAAAGTCTGGCGCGCCATCGTCAACGCTTCGTCGCGCGTTACCGCCTCAATGTCGCGCGGCCAATTCACAACGTCGTCGATGGATTCGCCCTGCGCCAGCGACGAGCCGTAAATGTTGGCCAAGCTCTCTTGGCTGTCGCGGGAATAGATTGCGGCGGCGGCGAGCGAGGATTTGGCGCGCGCGAGTTCGGCCTCCGTCGGGCCGTCACGCAGATAAGCCGCGATCACCTCGTCCACGGCCGCCTCAAGCTGCTCCAAGCTCACGCCTTCCACGGGCGTCGCCGAAACAGAGACCGAACCGCCGCCAAGGCCGGAGGTGCTCGCTCCAGCGCCGGCGCTGACGGCGATGCGCTGTTCCTCGACGAGCGCGCGATACAAGCGGCTGGTTTCAGAGCCGCCAAGGATTTCGATCGCGACATCGAGCGCGTGCGCTTGGCGACCCTCGTCGGTCGCATACGAAATGGCGCGATAAACCCGCGACATCGAAGGCTGACGCACTTTCTCATCGCGATGCGTGATGCGCATGGGGCCAACGCTCGGCGGGTCCTGCACCCAGGTGCGGGCGGGCAGATCACGCGTGGGCCGCAAGCGGCCGTAATAACGCTGCGCGAGTGGGCGCAATTCCGCCGCGTCGATGTCGCCGGCGACCACCAGGATCGCGTTGTTGGGCGCGTACCAAGTCCGGTAAAACGCGAGCGCGCTTTCGCGATCAAGCGCTTCGATCTCGTGCGCCCAGCCGATGATCGGCGTGCCGTAGGGATGGTGCGGATAGAGCATGGCGCGCATGCGTTCGCCCATCACCGCGCCCGGATTGTTGTCGATACGCTGGCGCCGCTCTTCGCCGATGACATCGCGCTCGGAGGTGAAGGTCTCATCCGAGAAGCGCAGATTGCGCATCCGATCGGCTTCCATGCCCATGACCAGCTCAAGCCGGTCGCGGGCAATGCGCTCGTAATAGGCCGTATAATCCCACGAGGTGAACGCGTTCAGTTGACCACCGTTACGCGCCACTTCGCGTGAGAATTCGCCGGGCCCGATGTCGCGCGTTCCCTTGAACATCAGATGCTCGAAGAAGTGCGCAATGCCCGAGCGGCCGCGATCTTCATCGGCGGCGCCCACGCGATACCAAACCATATGCGTCACCACCGGCGCGCGCCGATCGGTGATCACCACGACTTGGAGTCCGTTATTGAGCGTGAATGTCTCGGGCCGCGGCAGGTCTCGCGCGGACGCTGGCGCAACAAGCGCCAAGCAGACCAACACAAGTGCGAAAATGCGCGTTGCGCTCCGCCCCAAGCTCACGCCTCGGCTCAGGTGCCAGGCAGTTTGAAGCCGCCGCGATCGCGTTCGATCACGACCTGGCCGCCGCCGGTGGCGCGACGGATGGATTCTTCATCTTCAAGACGACGCGCCTCTTCTTCCGGATTGAGCGGCGCACTGGCGCTCTCGGACGAGCCGCGGAACGCGATGAGACGATCCACAAAGCCTTGGTTGCGGCGTACGATGCCTTGGCTTTCGAAATCGATCGTGTCGCGAATATTGGCGTCGGCGGCCGTCGCACCGGCGCCCGCCACCAATTGGCGCTCGCCCTGGCTGGCGCCTGCGCCGACCGTCTCGCCAAACAGCGCCGCGCGCGCTTCGTCGGTCGGCTGCAATTCTTGCGGACGCGGCTCACCCGGACGCGGCGGACGCAGATTGTAGTCCGGCGGCAGCGTCAGCGGCGCTTGCGTCACGACGCGGAATTCGTCCGGCGCGCTGCGCGTGGCGCCGACTGCGCGTGACAGGCTCGCGCACCCGCTCGCCGTCGCCGCCGCGACCATCAAAGCAACCACTGCGATCGGTTTCGTCATCGGACGCCCGCCTCCCTCAAATCATTCGCCGCCGGTTCTAGCCCGGCCCTGCCCGGCAAGCCAAGCCGGACAGCAGTGAAGAGGGATCGCCCCCGATTAAGACGGTTATGGGGCGAATTCCCTCGGAAATCAGCTGCCTGAGCCGCCCTTGCCGAACCGGGCCTTGAGCTGGTCCCACGTCGTGCCCTTGCCCGGCTCACTCTCGGACAGGAAAATCATGTCGATGGCCAGCAGGATAGCGCCCACGGTGATCGCGGCGTCGGCGACGTTGAACACCCAGGGGAACCAAAGCCCATTAAAATCAAGGAAGTCCGCCACGGCGCCGAAGCGGATGCGGTCGATGACGTTGCCCAGCGCGCCGCCAATGACGAGCCCCAAGGCCGTCGCCGTCAATTTGCGTTCGGCTGTGCGCAGCCACCACAAGAACACACCCGAAATGACGAAGGACATCGCCACCAGGCCCCAGCGCGCCAGATCCTGATCGGCGCGCAATAGGCCGAAGCTCACGCCCCGGTTCCAGACCATTTGCAGGTCGAAGAACGGGGTGAGCTCGATGAAGCGGCAGCCATAGCCGGCCTCCAGGCAGCCCGGCGGGCTGAACCGCCCCGGCCCAAGGACGAGCCATTTGCTGATCTGGTCCGCGACGAAAACGATCGCTGAAAGAGTTAGCCCGTAACGCAACATGGTCCGGCTTATGGCCGGGGCGTGGGCTGGCGGCAAGGCGGCTGCATTAACCGGGCTCGTGGGGCTGGCTGTTAACGCGACTCGGCGACCCTCCCGCCTATGCGCACCTTGTTTGCCGCCCTGGCCTCCCTCGCGCTGCTGCATGCGGCGCCCGCCCACGCCGACAGCGTCCACGACGCGCTCGACGCCTACGCCCTCTATCAGAACGACGTCAGCGTGCTGCTCGATCTCGAGGTCGACAGCGCCGAGGCCATTAATGGCGCGGTCGCGCGCGTGTCGCGGCACAATCCTTCGCGCGTCAGCCGCGGCTGGATCGCGTATGGGGCGCTCGTCGCCGCACAATCACCGGCGTTCGCAAGCGGCGTCGAGCAGCGCATCGAAGCGTCCAGTCGTGCGCAGGTGCTGCGCGACATGCGCGCCGACGTCACCTACGCGCGCCGCCACGCTGGCGGCGCCCCCAGCGCCATTCGCTTGATCCTAAGCGCCGCACGGGCGGACGGCGCCCGCGCCGCCTACGCCGGCGGCCGCTATGACACCATCGCACGTGGCGAGACGGCGCGCTGGATCAATTCATCCGAGCGGCGCGGCGCACTGCCACGCGCAAGCGCCAATCTCACACCCGCGATGCGCGCGCGTCTGCACATCAATGCGCTCGCCGGGAATCCGGCCCGCGACGCCGACGCCTTCGGCGGTCGCCGCTTCTGGGATTCTCTCGCCAATCGCGAGGGGCCGCCGCCACGCGGGCGCGGCGGGCGCGAGCATCGCAGCTATATCGACGTCACCGATCGCATGCTGACGCTGGGCGCGCTTGTCGTCATGGACGCAACGGGCAGCGAACGGAGCCACGTTTCGACGCTGCTGAACGAACCGCTGACGCAGCAATGCCTTTCGATGCAGCAGCTGCAATTGCGGCAATGTATGTCCGTGTCCGTCAACGCCAACGAGCGCACCTATTGCCTCGCCCACCACGGCCTCACCGGCCCCGGCGGCTGCTTCTCCGCCATGGCGCGCTGACGCCTAAGCGTGCGCCGCATCCCAGGCCGCGACAGCTTCGGCGTCGCGCGGCGTGATGTCGGGGTAGCGCGGATCGGCCGTCGCCGGATCGAAATATTTCCACGAGCGCGCGCATTTCACGCCGCTCGCCTTCTCTACCACGACCGCGACGCCAGCAACTTCCGGCAACCGGAACGCGTCCGCCGGGCCTTCGCCCGCTTCGATCGCGATGCCGCTGGTGATGCAGAGTTCAGCGAAATCCACCGCCTGCAACGACGCGCGCAATTCATCGTCCACGACGAACACACGCGGCGCTGCTTCCAGCGCGGCCCCGATTGTCTTCTCTCGCCGTGCCACTTCCAGCGCGCCGGTGACGACCGCGCGCGCTTCGCGCAGGCGCGCGACCTCTTCGCCCGCGAAATCGTCTTCCCAAGACTCCGGCGTCTCCGGGAACGTGCGCAGGTGCACGGACACGGAGTCAGGGAAGCGCGTCAGCCACGCCTCTTCCGCCGTGAACGGCAGGATCGGCGCAAGCCACGCGGTCAGCCGGGAGAATGTCTCGTCCAGCGCCGTGCGGCAGGCGCGGCGGCGCAGGCTGGTCGGCGCGTCGCAATAGAGCGTGTCCTTGCGCACATCGACGTAGAAAGCCGAGAGATCGACGTTGCAGAATTCCACGATCGCCGAGAGCGCGACGCGGAATTGATACGTGTCGTAGGCCTGGCGCACCACGCGATCCAATTGCCACAGCCGATGCAATAGCCAACGTTCCAACAGCGGCAAAGTCTCCGGGTCGTCGCTGTGCGCCCGGCCCGGCGTGATCGGCGGGCGCTCGGCGTCGGTGAAGTCCTTCAGCGCACCCAAGCAATAGCGCAACGTGTTGCGCAGCTTGCGATACATCTCGCCCGATTGATCGATCATGATCTTGCCGAGGCGCAGATCGTCGCCGTACTCCGCTGACGCGATCAGCAGACGCAGGATTTCGATGCCGTTCTGCGCGGCGATGGTTTGCGGTTCGATCGTGTTGCCGATGGATTTGGACATCTTCATGCCCTTCTCGTCCATCGTGAAGCCGTGCGTGATGACTTCGTCGTATGGCGCACGCCCGCGCGTGGCGCAGCTTTCCAGCAACGACGAATGAAACCAGCCGCGATGCTGGTCCGAGCCTTCAAGATAGATCGTCGAAACAGGGTTCACGAATGACGGCCGCGTCGGCGCATCGGGATTGCCGACCACGAACGCGTGCGTCGAGCCGGAATCGAACCAGACGTCGAGGATGTCCTCGACCTTCTCGAAATCCTCCGCCTTGTATTTCGACCCCAGGAAATCCTGCGCAGGCGTGGCCCACCACACATCGGCGCCGCCCTCTTTCATGGCGGCGATGATGCGCGCGTCGACCTCATCATCCTGCAGGATCGAGCTATCGCTCTTCTTCACGAAAATCGGCAACGGCACGCCCCAGGCGCGTTGGCGCGAGATCAGCCAATCGGGGCGATCCTGGATCATACCCTTGATACGGTTCTGATCCTTGGTTTCGCCGGTGCGCTTCTGGCCCCAATCGACGCGTTCGATTTCATCGAGCGCGATCTGGCGCAGCGTCTTGCCATCGCGAAACGGCTTGTCGAGCGCGATGAACCATTGCGGCGTGTTGCGGAAGATCAGCGGCGCCTTCGAGCGCCACGAGTGCGGATAGGAATGCTTCAACTGCCCGCGCGCCAGCAAAGCCCCGGCCGCGATCAGCGCATCCATCACCGCCTTGTTCGCCGGCCCGTCCTTGCCGAGATTCTTGCCCTCAAGCTGAATGATCTCCAGCCCTTCAAAGCCCGGCGCTTCCTTCGTGAGCTTGCCGTCCTCGTCCACCGTGAACGGGATGCCTTCCTGGCCGAAGTGCTTCGTCCAGATCACAAAGTCGTCCGCACCATGACTCGGCGCCGTGTGGACGAAGCCCGTACCCGCGTCGTCCGTGACGTGGTCGCCGTCGAGCAACGGGACGTCGAAGTCGTAGCCCTGGCCGCGCAAAGGATGCGCTAGAACAAGACCGCTCGGATCGACGCTAACGATGCGCTTTGCATCCATAATTTTTGCGGCACGGAAAACATCTCCGGCCAGCTTGTCGGCGATGATCAGCTTGTCGCCAGGCTTTGACCACGGCTCAAACTGGAGATCTCGCTCAAGAGACTCAACTTCATAGAGGCCGTACTCAATCTTTTCGCTGAACGAGACCGCGCGATTTCCCGGAATCGTCCAAGGCGTCGTGGTCCAGATGACGATCGAAGCCTCTAGTAGCTGCTGATAAAATTCTCGAGACCCAGCCTCATCGAAGGGCAAACCCTCTACCTTCGCCGCGGCTTTTCGCGCGGCCAAACGCGATGACAGCCCTTCATCACGAAGCACCTGAAACTTCACCCAGATCATCGGGCTCGTCTTTTCCTGATACTCCACTTCCGCTTCCGCGAGGCTCGTCCGCTCCACCGGGCTCCACATCACAGGCTTTGAGCCGCGATACACCAGCCCCGTCCGCACCACGCGCAGAAACTCCGCCGCGATTGCAGCTTCCGCCGGGAAGCTCATCGTCGTGTAATAGCGATCCCAATCCGCCTCGATGCCGAGCCGGCGAAACTCGTCGCGCTGCAACGGAATCCATTTGTCGGCGTAGTCGCGGCACGCCTTGCGGAATTCAACTGCCGGCACTTCCGACTTCTTGCGCCCCGCCTTGCGGAAGTCCTCTTCGACCTTCCATTCGATCGGCAGACCGTGGCAATCCCAGCCCGGCACGTAATCGCTGTCGAAGCCGCTCATCTGGCGCGAGCGCACGACGAGGTCTTTTAGGATCTTGTTTTCCGCGTGCCCGATATGGATGGCGCCGTTCGCGTAGGGCGGGCCGTCGTGCAGAATGTATTTCGGCCGCCCCGCCGCTTCCTTGCGCAGCAGATGATAGAGCCCGATCTCGGCCCAATGCTTGACGCGCTCCGGCTCCTTCTTGGGCAGACCCGCGCGCAGCGGAAAGGGATCGCCCGGCAGGTCGGGCAGAAAAACGGTTTCGCGGTAATCGCGACCAGCAGGCGCATCGGCCATTGGTCATATCTCCAGCTAAGCGAATGGGGTGTAGCGATCCCGGTCCCGCGGAGCGAGTGCTCAAAACGCGGGCCGGGCCTCAAATTCGAGGCGCGTTAATCAGGGAACGCAAGGTAACAGTCACGTGTTGGCTGTAGCATCCCTGAAACTGGCGCGCCACATGCATTGCTACTGGTCGCCATCAGGTCTAAACCGCCCGCCTTTCCGGCCAGAACGCCCTAAGCCCATGACCACCGCCCACGACATCTCCTTCGCGAAGCTCGGCGAGCCCGGCGAGATCAAGCTCAGCGATTACGCCGGCAAGGCGGTGCTGATTGTTAACGTGGCGAGCGCGTGCGGCTTCACCTCGCAATACCGCGACTTAGAGGCGCTCTATGAGGCCAAGGTCGGCAAGGGTCTCGTGATCATCGGCGTGCCCTGCAACGATTTCGGCGGTCAGGAGCCGGGTCCGGAGAAAGACATCCGCGAATTCTGCGACAGCACCTATCACGTCACCTTCCCGATGACGGCGAAGGTCGACATCAATTCCGCCGCCAAGCGCCACCCCTTCTACAAATGGGTCGCTGAAGAGCTGGGCGAGAGCGCGCTGCCGCGCTGGAACTTCCATAAATATCTGATCGACAGGAATGGCGAGCTTGTCGGCGCTTTCCCGTCCAAGGCCGCGCCGCTCGGCCCGGACATGTTGGACGCGATCAAGGGCGCGCTCTGCGCCGCCCCGCCGCAAGCGCAGCAGCAAGCCTCCTGAACGCGCGCCGCCTAGTGCGCCATCTCCATTTCGGCCTTGCGATCGGCCATCATCTGCACGCGTGCGGGGCTCGGCTTCATCAGCAGCATCGCGAAGGCTGAGACGCCAATGACGATGCCCAACGCCAGGAATTGGTCGTTGAACGTCATCACCAACGCCTCACGGTCGAGAATCTGCGCGTAATACATCAAGGCTTGCCGCTCGGGGTCCGAGGCGCCGGTTTGCGCCAGATGCGCCTGCATGCCTTGCAGCAAACTCTGCACATGCGGGTTGGTCGGATCGACGGCGCTGTACAATTCCTGCCGATGCAGCGCGTAAGCATGCGCCTGGATCGTCGCCAAACCCGCAATGCCGAAGGCGCCGCCCAGGTTGCGCATCGTGTTGAACAGGCCGGCGCCCGAATGGATGAGATGCGGCGGCAGCGATTGCAGCGCCGGCTGCATCACCGAGGTGAACGTGATGATGAGGCCGACGCCGCGCAACGCCTGCGGCCACACCAATTCCCAAAAGCCGGCGTCATGGGTCAGGCCGGCCTGCAGGAAGCAGGACGCCGCCACCAACAAGAAGCCCAGCATGCCAAAATAGCGCGGGTCCTGAAGCGTACGCCCGAAACGGCCGACGATCGGCCCGGCCATGAACATCACCACGCCCTGCACGAACATGGTGTGCCCGATCTGAAGCGCATTATAGCCCCGCACCGCCCCCAGAAACAGCGGCGTCAAGAACACCGAACTGAACAGGCCGACGCCGAGAATGAAGCCAAGCCCCGCGCCGATCGCAAACGTCGGCGTGCCGAACGGTTTGAGATCGACGATCGGCGTCTCGACACTAAACGCCCGCCAAAAGAACAGCGCCGCACCCGCCAAAGAGGCCAACGCCCACATCGTCACTTCGGCCGAGGCAAACCATTCGTTCGCCGGGCCTTCCTCTAGCGTGTACTCCGCCGCGCCCAAAAACAGCGCGAGGCCGATCAGGCCGATGACATCAATGCGCTTCAGGAGATTGAATTGCGGCTTGTCCAGCGATTGCATCGTGTTCCAGATGATCACCGTGATCAGTAGGCCGGGCACGAGGTTCACCCAGAACAGCGCGCGCCAGCCCAGCGTTTCGGCCACGTACCCGCCGATGGTCGGCCCCAGCGACGGCGCCAGCGTAATCACCATGCCCATCATCGCCCCCGTCATCGCCTGCAGGCGTTGCGGAAACGCGAGGTAGAGCGTGGCCATCACGGTTGGGATCATGGCCGCGCCCGAGAAGCCCTGCAGCGCGCGGAAGACGATCAGAGACGTGATGTCCCAGGAGAATGCGCAAAGCAGGCTCGCGATCGAAAAACTCAGCGACGAAATGCAGAACAACAAACGCGTGCCAAGCGCGCGACCCAAAAAGCCCGAGAGCGGAATGCCGATCACTTCCGCGATCAGGTACGCTGTTTGCACCCAGGAGATTTCGTCGCGACTCGCGCTGACGCCCGCCTGGATGGAGCCAATCGCGCTCGCGACAATCTGAATGTCGAGAATGGCCATGAACTGGCCGACGACCATCGCAATAAAGCCGATCCAGATATGGACCGGCGGCGAGTCATCGGGCCGCGCCGCTTGGGCGGCGTCGCTCATTCGCGTGTGTCCACCGTGACGCTGGCGGAGAGGCCCGGGCGGAGCAACTCAAGCCCCTCCTGCCCCGGCTCCAAATGAATGCGCACCGGCACGCGCTGCACGATCTTGGTGAAATTGCCCGTCGCCGTGTCGGTCGGGATCACGGAGAATTCCGTGCCGGACGCCGGCGCCAAAGATTCCAACGTCCCATAGAGGCGCAGATCATGCTCGACATCGGGGCGAATGAGGACGGGCTGACCAGGCCGGAAATTGGCGATCTGCGTTTCCTTGAAATTCGCAACCACGTACACGGCCTGCAGCGGCACCACCGACATCAGCGGCGATCCCGGCCGCACCAATTGGCCCACTTGCACTTGGCGATCGCCGACCACGCCATCGATCGGCGCGCGCACGATCGTGCGCTCGAGATCAAGTTCGGCGGAGCGCAAATCCGCGCGCGCCGCCTCCACCGCCGCGTTGGCCGCTTCCACCCCAGCGCCCGCTTGACGTGATTGAATTTCCAATTGCTGCATACGCGCCGGCGACAGCAGGCCGCGTTCGGCGAGCGGGCGATAGCGCGCCACGTCGGCCGCCGCCAGCGCACGCGCCGCTTGTTCGGACGAGCGCGCGCCCTCCGCTTGCGCCAGCGCCGCGCGCGCAGCCGCCACACGCGCTTGGTAATCGGTCGGATCGATTTCCACGAGCACGTCGCCGGCGCGCACGCTGCTGTTTTCGATCGCCGGCACGGCGCGAACGTAGCCCTCGACCTTGGCCGACATCAGTGAGATATCGGCGCGCACATAAGCGTTGTCGGTCGACACGAGATGGCGTCCGACCAACGCCCAGTGCCCAGCCCAATAGGCCAGAAGCAAAAGCACGAGGGTCGCACCCGCAATCGCGATTTCGCGAGGACCAAATTTGCGCGTCATGGCGCGCACTTTGACGCCAGCGCCTTCGGCGTCCAGCGTGGCCCCTACGTCATCCGCCATCTTGCGCGTGTCCCTGCGAATTGCTCGCAAATCCAACCATGTAACCAATACTACTAAAGCAACTCGGTGGGCTTGCACACTAGTCCGAGCGTTCTATCGTCGCCGCGGGAGGAACGAACGTGGTCGGGCTGCCGCCAGAGAACCTCAAAACGGCTTCACACCGTCCCGTGGATCGCGGCGTCGCGCGCAAACACGCCTTCCTCGACGCCGCGCGGGACGTTTTTCTCACCCAAGGCTACGAAGCCGCCAGCGTTAATGATGTTGTACGTATCGCCGGCGGCTCATTGGCGACGCTATACGCCCAGTTCGGCAACAAGGAGGGCCTCTTCCTCGCCGTCGCGCAGGATCAGCACGAACGCTTCGTGCGCGCGATTACGCCTGAATGCGTGGACAATCTGCCGCTTGAGCAAGGCCTGCAGGTGATCGGCGAGCAATTCCTCAAGACCATCCTCGAAAAGGACCATCTCGCCTTCTACCGCATCACCGTGGGCGAAGCGCGCAAATTCCCGCAACTCATGCAGCGCAACGTCTCCGCCAACGCCGATAAGGTGCGCGACGTCGTCGCCAACCACATCCGCGCCAAGGCGCCGGAGTGCGAGGACGCCAACACGTACGCCTCCTACTTCCTGTCGCTGCTGCTGAGCCGGCACCATTATCGTGCGCTCGCCGACAGCACCTATGTCGTATCCGACGAAGAGCGCCGCGAGCATGTCGCCTCGGCGGTGCGTTTCTTGGTGCGCGCGATCCACGGCTATTAAGGTCGCCTGAACCCGCCCTCATCCGCGGCCTCAGTTTCGATTCAGGTTGGGTTCAGACGCGCAAGCGCAGGTTCGTCCTTGCGAGGGTGTGCCGGAGACGGCGCACATGGGAGCCTCAAATGAAAAAAGCCCTCATCGCGGCCGTCGCCGCCTTGAGCGCGACAGCCTGGGCGGCCGCACCCGCCTACGCACAGCGCAACGACGATCGCGGTCGTCACGAACGAAATAACGACAATGGCGGCCGCGACCAGGGCGGCCGCGGCCAACGTGATCAGCACCGCAGCGATGACGGCGATCGCGGCCGCCGCGATTGGCGCGGCAATAGCGACGGCGTCCAAAACCAAGCGCCTCCGCAATCGGCCCCGCGGCAACGCGCACCCGACAATCCAGCGCTACTGGGCGGCAATGAGCGCGGCGGCGACCGTCGCGGTCACTGGCAGGGCGATCGCGGTCAACGCGGTGACAGCGCACGCCCCACGCAGCCAAGCGTCAATGAATGGGCCAATCGCCAGCGCGATGGTCAGCAGCGCGACGCGCAACGCGACGGCCGGCGCGGCGAATGGAATGGCGGCGATCGCGGCGGACGCAACCCGCCGCCCGTAGTCGCGGACAACCGCCAACGCGACGCGCGCGCCGACGGGCGCGGCCAATGGAATGGCGATGGTCGGCGCGATGGCGATCGCGGCGATTGGAATGGCCGGCGCGATGGACGAGGCGACGGCAATCGTGGCGATGGCCGGGACTGGAATCGTGACGGCCGCGATCGTGACGGCCGTGGCGATCGCGACTGGAACAATAACGACCGTAATCGCGACTGGGGTCGCGAGGATCGCGGTCGCGACCGCGACAACACGCGCGAGCATCAACGTCGCCGCGACTTCGCTTACAATGATTGGGGCCGCGACGGGCGTCGCGACGACAATCGCTACCGCCCCTATCGCCACACGCACCGCGACTTCGACCGTCCGCGCTACAGCGACTGGCGCCATGTGCGGCACGGCCATTATTTCGACCGCGGCTACACCATCATCGTCCACAATTATTTCGGCTGGAATTATGGCTGGTGGGGCTATGACGGCTGGCGGCGCCCCTATCGGCCTTGGCGCGTGGGCTCATACTTGCCGGACTACATCTGGTGGGAGCCGGTGCCCTACGACCTCTATTATCGCCTGCCGCCAGCGCCCTATGGCTGCCGTTACGTGATGGTCGATCGCGACATCCTGCTGGTCGCGGTCGCGACGGGCATCATTCTCGACGCGCTGATGTATTACTGACGCGCGACAGAGGGACGGACGACGGAGAGCCGCTTCGCCCAGGCGAGGCGGCTCTTTCTTTCACGGGCGCCAAGCTTCACCCCAGAGCAGCGATACCGCCGTGACGGGAGGCGGCGTACTTGGGGCGGGCGGCGGGTCGGCGACCGGCGGCTCGGGGCGCTCGACCGGCGGGCGAGCCGGCGGTTCGGGCTGATCGGGCTCAGGATCGTGGGTCGGCGGGCGGCTCATGGGGGGCCAACGCCCAATCCCGGGCTTGGGCGCCAAAAATCGTGCTGAACGGGCCCGGTAGGGTGTTGACCCACCCGCTTGGCCCTCCTACCTAGCCGCCGTTAGCAACCGACGGCGGCGAGTGCTAACGCGACGCCGTCGGGCTCAAACAGGCTCTATGCAACTTAAGGGAGTACAGGACGTGGCCAGCTTTCGTCCCCTGCACGATCGCGTGCTCGTGAAGCGCGTGAAAGAAGAAGAGAAGACCCGCGGCGGGATCATCATCCCCGAAACGGCTCAAGAGAAGCCGCAAGAAGGCGAAGTCGTCGCTGTCGGCCCCGGCACGCGCGATGAAGACGGCGAGTACATCAAGCTCGACGTGAAAGTCGGCGACCGCATCCTGTTCGGCAAGTGGTCGGGCACGGAAGTGAAGGTGGACGGCGAAGAACTCCTCATCATGAAGGAGTCCGACATCCTCGGCGTCATCGAAACGAAGAAGGCGAAGAAGGAAGCCGCCTAAGCGCGCTTCGCGGTGAATAGCGAATAGTGAGGAGCGAATAGCGCGCCCCGCGCTCGATCGCCCTCTATTCGCTACTCGCCATTCGCTATTCGTTTTTCAACATTCAAAGGAAGCAATTCAAATGGCTGCTAAGATCGTCAATTTCGGCGCCGATGCGCGTGAGCGCATGCTCCAAGGCGTCGACATTCTCGCCAACGCGGTGAAAGTCACGCTCGGCCCGAAGGGCCGCAACGTCGTGATCGAAAAGTCCTTCGGCGCCCCGCGCACCACCAAGGACGGCGTCTCGGTCGCGAAGGAAATCGAACTCGAAGACAAGTTCATGAACATGGGCGCGCAGCTCATTCGTGAAGTTGCCTCGAAGACCAACGACGAAGCCGGCGACGGCACCACGACCGCTACGGTTCTCGCCCAAGCCATCGTGCGCGAAGGCATGAAGGCCGTCGCCTCCGGCCGTAACCCGATGGACCTGCGCCGCGGCATCGACAAGGCCGTCACCGCCATCGTCGAAGACCTGAAGAAGCGCGCCAAGAAGGTCGGCGGTTCGGAAGAGATCGCCCAAGTCGGCACCATCTCGGCCAACGGCGACACCGACATCGGCAAGTTCCTGGCCGACGCGATGGCCAAGGTCGGCAACGAAGGCGTGATCACGGTTGAAGAAGCCAAGTCGCTCGAGACCGAACTCGAAGTCGTCGAAGGCATGCAGTTCGATCGCGGCTATCTCTCGCCGTACTTCATCACCAACGCCGACAAGATGGAAGCGACGCTGGAAGATCCGCTGATCCTCCTGTTCGAGAAGAAGCTGTCGTCGCTGCAGCCGATGCTGCCGATCCTGGAAGCCGTGGTGCAAAGCCAGCGTCCGCTGCTCATCATCGCGGAAGACGTCGAAGGCGAAGCCCTGGCCACGCTCGTGGTCAACAAGCTGCGCGGCGGCCTGAAGGTTGCCGCCGTAAAAGCCCCGGGCTTCGGCGATCGCCGCAAGGCCATGCTGGAAGACATCGCCATCCTCACGGGCGGCCAAGTCATCAGCGAAGACCTCGGCATCAAGCTGGAAAATGTCACGCTCGACATGCTCGGCAAGGCCAAGAAGGTCGTGGTGAAGAAGGACGACACCACGGTTGTCGACGGCGCCGGCGCGAAGGCCGACATCGAAGCCCGCGTCAACCAAATCCGCAAGCAGATCGACGACACCACGTCGGACTACGACCGTGAGAAGCTGCAAGAGCGCCTGGCGAAGCTCGCCGGCGGTGTTGCGGTGATCAAGGTCGGCGGCGCCACGGAAGTCGAAGTGAAGGAACGCAAGGACCGCGTTGATGACGCGCTCAATGCGACCCGCGCTGCGGTTGAAGAAGGCATCGTCCCGGGCGGCGGCACGGCTCTGCTGCGCGCGGCGTTCAAACTCAACATCAAGGGCGACAACGAAGACCAAAACGTCGGCATCGCCATCATCAAGAAGGCGCTGGAAGCCCCGATCCGTCAGATCGTGGAAAACGCCGGCGTCGAAGGCTCGATCGTGGTCGGCAAGCTGCGTGAATCGAAGGACGACAATTTCGGCTTCAACGCGCAAACCGAAGAATACGTCGACATGGTGAAGTCCGGCATCATCGATCCGGTGAAGGTCGTGCGCACGGCGCTGCAAGACGCAGCCTCGGTCGCGGGTCTGATCATCACGACGGAAGCCTCGATCGCCGAAGCCCCGAAGAAGGAATCCGCCGGCGGCGGCATGCCTGGCGGCGGCATGGGCGGCATGGGCGGCATGGATTTCTAATCCAGCTGCCAGGCACGAAAACGGAAACGGCGGAGCGCAAGCTCCGCCGTTTTTGTTTGTTGGATCACCGTGCATTCTCGCTGCGCTCGCGCGAGAGGCGAAACTTCAGCAAAACCAAGCACCCAAGCATCAAGCGCGAGCGGAAAGCTCCGCGCTTCTTTCTTTGCCTCAGAAAAAACGCGGTCAACGCCGAGTAGCTCGCGGAACCAATGGCGGTTAAGATTGTTACCGCCGTTGGGGTGGGCGCAGAACTGCGTTCCGCAGAATGAGGGATATTAGAATGCGTATTACAAAGTACCTTACCGGCGCGGCAATGGTTGCGGCCTTAAGCCTCGGCGCTTGCGCGACGCGTGACGATATCGCCCAAATCAATACGCGCCTCGATTCCATCGACGCGCAGGTGCAGAGCGCAGCGCAGAACGCTCAAGCCGCGAACCAAAACTCGCAGCGCGCCAACCAGCGCCTCGATGCGATCGAAGGCCGTGTCACGGCGCTCGAAACGCAACCGGCCCGTCGGCCGCGCGGCTAATTTCGCGCACATTTCATGACGACGGTTCGGACAAGGACTTCTTCTATCGTTCTAAGGAACCGCCGCATGAACATGTGGGTGCAAACAACCAGAGCCGTACTCGGCTCGCTGGCGCTGGCATTCGCGACCTTGGGCGTCGCCCAGGCCGAGGATGTCGGCGCGCAGCCCCTTTCCGCGGCAGATCAGTTGCCGCCTGATCAAGAAGTCTCCGCAACAGCGATCGAACTTGCGGGCTGGGTTCTCGCCTCGCGCGACGCCCATGGGTATCCGTTCGCGATTATCGACAAAGCGCGCGCGCAGATTTTGGTCTTCGGCGCCAATGGCCGCCTGCGCGGCGCAGCGCCCGGCCTGTTTGGTTCGGCGCGTGGAGATCACATCGCGCCGGGCGTCGCCGGCTTGGCGCTCAGCGAAATTCCGGGCCGCGACCGCACAACGCCCGCTGGCCGCTTTGTCGGCGGCTATGGCCCCTCGATCGACGCCGGGCGTGTGCTCTGGGTCGATTACGACTCCGCCGTGTCGATCCATCCGATCGCGATGGTGCCCCGCGAGCGCCGCGCCGAACGCCTTGCCTCGCCGACGCCCGAGGACAACCGTATCACCCACGGCTGTATCAACGTCTCGCCCGAATTCTACGAGCGCATCATCCAGCCCACCTTCGCGCGCGGCGGCGTGTTCTACATCCTGCCCGATCGCGACACGCTCGAAGAAACCTTCCCCGATTTCGCCCAAAGCCGCGCCGCCAGCGCACAACGCGCGTCACGCTGAGCGACATAAGGGCGGAGCCCACGCCCCGCCCTTTGCCATTCCTTGCTCAAGCGATCAAACGCCAACCGTCACCCGCATAAACGTCGCCGGAATATACGTGCGCAAGGGGTCGCCGCTGGCGTTCTGTGCGTTGAACAGCGCCTCCAATTCGCGCCGCAGCTCCGCCGCGCGTCCGTTCTTCTGCGCCGCCTCGAACGCGTTCATCGTCGGGCCGTAGTAATTCTGAAACGTATCCAGCAGGCCCGATGGCGGACCATCGCACGCAAACACATACGTATCGCGCGCGCAGGCGATGTTCTCGCGCTTCACGCCGGCGGCCTCGAAGCGTTCGAAAATGTCAGCCTCCACGCCCCACTTCATCGGGCTGACGAAGCCTTCGGGCGGCGGCGGCGCATAGGCCGCGCTGATCTTCAGGATTTGCGCCACGAGCGTCGGATCATTGGGAATCCAATTGCCCATGACGATACGCCCGCCTGGCTTGGTCACGCGCACCATTTCCTTGGCCACATCGCCCGGCCGCGGCGCAAACATCGCGCCGAAAATGCTGACGACCAGATCGAAGCTGTCCGCCTCCAATTCGCGCAACGCCGACGCGTCGCCTTCCTGAAAACGGAGATTGCTCAAACCCGCCTCGCGCGCGCGGCGATTGCCGGCCGCCACGAGGTTCGCCGCGATATCGACGCCGAGCACATCCGCGCCACGCCGCGCCGCCGGCAGCGCCGTGGTGCCATCGCCGCAGCCCAGATCGAGCACGCGCTGGCCCGGCCTGATCTGCAGACGCTCCACCAGCGCATCGCCGCTTTGGCGCATGGTCGCCGCGATCTTGGTGAAATCTCCTTTTTCCCACAGGGCTTTGTTGGGGTTCGTCGTCGTGTTCATGGGGGCTTCTCCGTGTTGCTGACGCGCTCCTAGGCCGCGTCAGCGCCCCCGCTCCAGTTCAGCAAATGAATCCGCCCCGGTACTAAAACTGAACTGGAAGCGCAGGCGCGCGCGGGTCTAGGCTCCACAACCCAGGGAGGCCGGCCATGACCCAAGGCAGCTACAAACAATTCTGTCCAATCGCGATGGCGTCGGAAATTCTCTGCACGCGCTGGACCCTCATCCTACTGCGCGAGCTTGTTACTGGCGTGACGCGCTTCAACGATCTGCGCCGCGGCGTGCCGCGCATGTCGCCCGCCTTGCTCTCGCAGCGGCTCAAGGACTTGGAAGAAGCCGGAATCGTCACGCGCAAGCGCGGCCGCGGCGGGGTGCAGGAATATCACCTAACCGAGTCCGGGCGCGAACTCGAACCCATCATCATGTCCGTCGGCGCCTGGGGCCAACGCTGGATCGAGAAAGACCTCTCGCTGCAGCATCTCGATGCGCAGCTCTTGATGTGGGACATGCGTCGCAACCTCGACACTGACCCATTGCCCGCGCGCCGCAGCGTGATCCATTTCCACTATGCCGACGCCCCGGCCGCGCAACGCAAATGGTGGCTCGTGGTCGAGCCCAACGGTGAAGTCGATCTCTGCTCGGTCGACCCGGGCTTCGACGTCGATCTCTACGTCGCCTGCGACCTGCGCACGATGACCGCGATTTGGATGGGCTACGAGACTGTGAAACGTTCGCTCGCGAACGGCGCGCTGCTCCTCACCGGCGACAAGAAGATCGCTGCGAACATGCAAACCTGGCTGGGCTTGAGCCCGCTGGCCAAGGTCGAGCGCATGGCGAGCTGACGCCCAAAACAAAAGGAGCGGTCCTGGGGGACCGCTCCTGGAAGTGCATAAGGAGGTTCAGTGCGCCGCGCTTAGAATTCGGTGCGCAGCGTGAGCATCCAAGTTTGTGGCGCGCCAAGGTTATACAAACCAGCCGACGTCCCCGTTCCCGAAGACAGCTGACCAAAGTATTCCTCGTCGAACAGATTGATCACGTTGAGCTGGAGCGAGGTCTCGTCACTGCCAAGCAACTCGCCGAGGCTGAAACGCGCATCGAGATCAACCACGGTGTACGCGTCCGCCACTTCCGTGTTGGCGTCGTTCGCCCAGCGATCGCCAACGTAGCGCGCCTGAGCGCCTATCGTGAATTGACCGATCTCGTACTCGCCACGTGCTGTCAGCGTATAGTCCGGCGTATCAACCACCGATGCCCCAGTGTTCTGCACCTCGCTGTCGGTCCAGGCCGCAGCGGCGTAGAGGAACAGGTCGCTCGTGGCTTGCCAGCCGGCGGCGGCTTCGAAACCCCACAGATCGACGTCACCGACGTTCCGGCGAATGCTGGTGCCAGGATCGTCCGGGTCAACCGAGCTTTCGATGCGGTTCTCGAACTGGTTGAACCAGGCCGTCGCCGACACGATCCAGTCATTCCCCTGGAAGCGATAGCCGAGGTCAAATGCCTTCGTGCCTTCAGGCTGAGGAATGTCGAGCTGCGAAACCAGGATGCCGCCGTAGAGATCGTCGGTTTGCGGCGCTGAGAGACCTTCCGCGTAGCTGAAAAACACTTGGTGTCCCTCTGCCGGGCGATAGGTGATGCCGAGGTTCGGCAACAACTCGTCATACTCAACCGTCGCTTCGAACGGCGGCGCGTAGATTTCGTTGTTCTCCTCAAGGGTGTCGCCATCGTTGTCGAACCAGGTGAAGCCCGGCGCGATCGTGCTCGCGACCGGCGTCTGCGACGTGCAATATTGCGTCGACGACGTCGAACCGCGACGCGCGTAGCAATTCTGATCGAGCTCACGCTCGAAGAACGGCGCGCGCATGCCGAACACAACGCTCAGCGCATCATCCATGAAGTCGCCGCGATACTCGGCGCTGAACTGGTTGAGGCTTGCGACCGAGGAACGATCACGCTTCTGGAAGACGCCGCCTTCCCCGGTGATCACCGGACGACCAAAACCGTCACGTCCGCCAAACACGTTCTCAACATCGCCGTTGGCGCGCAGATAGCCGTATTCGCCGGTCTGGCGGTGGCGTGCTGAGTCAACCGTGTAACCGAAACGCAGACGATGATTGTCGTTGATATCCCAGATCAGCGAGCTGGTCAGACCATAACGCTTCGTATTCGTGTTGCTCGGCGAGTAGAGGCGCACGCTGTCCAGGAAGTCGCCATCGCCGTTGAGATCGATCCCGGGAACCGGCGTGTTCTCGATCAGCTGGCGCGCCGTTTCGGAAACAACCTGGGTGCCGCCGCCGTTCGCGCGCACATACTGGAACGACGGGTCAACCGTAAGCGTAAGCGAGTCGGTCAGCGTGAAGCGGCCTTGGCCGCGGATGTTTCCCGTGTTCGACGGGTTAATCGAGTGGTTGTAATAGGACCGGAAATTGGAGCCTGTGCAACCGTCATTGTTGCTGTTGTCGGCGACGCCGTTAATGCCCGGCAGCGGTGTGCAACTGTCGAGGTTTTCGCGGAATCCAGCCTCGTATTGCGCACGGCTGAACCGGTAGAAGAAGTTGTTGCGGTTCTCGTTGTAATGGACCGATACGCGGAAGAAGTCGCCATTGTCTCCGAGCGGCTGATAGAAACCACCATTGAACTGGGTTTTCTGCAAGCTGCCGGGTCCGATGAATTGATCATATTCCGTGAACGACGCCGTTGCGAAAAGGCGCGTGCCCCACGGTCCGACCGCGCCGCTCTCGATCATGCCGAAGCTACGGCGGAAATTCTCCGCGCCGCCCGAGACGATGAGTGAAATGCCCGGGTCCGTATCGGGGACGCGCGTGATGTAGTTCACTGTACCGCCGACGGCCGACGCCGTCGGGCTATCGACTTCGGTCGTGCCAAGATTGACGTTGGCGCGCTGGATCAGTTCAGGATCGAGCTGTTGATTGGAATAGATCGCGTAATTGCCGGAATCGTTGAGCGGCACGCCGTCGAAAGTCAGCGAGATACGCGCGCCGTCGAAGCCGCGAATGTTGAGCGACCCGCCCGAGGAACCGTACGCGTCCGTGTTGGTAAAGTTGACGCCCGGTATCAGCTTGATTGTTTCCAGCACCGTCTGGCCGCTGGCTTGGCTCTCAATGTAGTCAGCCGTAATCGACGCGCGCGCGCGCGGTGCGGTTTCGTTTAGGATTTCACCTTCCTGACGCGCGCCAGTGACGACGATGATTTCGTCGTCCGTGATCTGCGACGCGGTCGATTGCGCATGCGCCACACCTGTGGTCGCCGCCATGGACAACGCCGTCAACGCGACGCCGGACAAAAACTTCTTGGAGAACATGAAACACCCCCGGGCAATTCCGGGACGCTGAGCCGCCCCGTTTGCGTGCGGGGAGCTAAAGAGGGTTTTCGACAAATCGGCTACGGGTTGGTGAAACTTTTGTTGCGATGCAGCGTGTTCGCCACACTTTTGACCATTCCCTGCTGCAGCGCGCGCCGCGACCGCTGTGGGTAAGCTGTGGATAGCGCGCGCGCCGGCATGGGCGCCTCTTGGTCGCACCTATTTTTATTGCCTCGCGAGATCAGCCGCTTAGGTTCGCGCAAAGGAAACATGGAGCGAGCGAATGGCGGCCGCGCAAGGTCAGACAACGTCCTGGTGGGATAAAGACACCACACCTGGCTATATTCTGATCGCCGCCACCGTCTTGTCGTTCATTCTGCTGAATGGGCCGACCGGCGAAGCGTTTCACCATCTGCTGGAGGACCAGATCGCTGGTCTCTCCGTGGGATTCGGGGCTGCCGCGCACGCCGTGAACCTGCATCTCATCATCAACGACGCGCTGATGGTGATCTTCTTTCTCTATGTCGGCCTCGAGCTGAAGCGCGAGACCGTCGAGGGCCCGTTCAAGAATCCGCGCGAGGCAGCGCTGCCGATGGCCGGCGCGATCGGCGGCATGGCCGTCCCCGCGCTCATCTACGTCGCCATCAATCTCTCGCATCCTGAATATCTGCGCGGCTGGGCCATCCCCGCCGCGACCGACATCGCCTTCGCCCTGGGCGTCATGTCCCTGCTCGGGCCCCGCGTGCCCGGGGGTCTGCGCCTCTTCCTGCTCGCACTCGCCATCATCGACGACCTGGGCGCCATCGTCGTCATTGCGCTCTTCTATTCCACGTACCTCACCGGCTGGGCGCTGGGCGGGGCAGCCGCGACCTTCGTGATCATGCTGCTGATGAACCGCGGCGGCGTCACCAACCTGCTCCTCTATTGGGCCATGGGCCTCGTGCTCTGGGGCTTCATGCTGGTGTCGGGCGTGCACGCCACCATCGCCGGCGTGTTGACCGCGCTCGCCGTGCCCATGCGCGACAAAGCCGGCGGCTCGCCGCTAATCACCGCCGAGCACGCGCTGAAGCGCTGGGTACAGTTTGCGATCATGCCGATTTTCGCGTTGGCCAATGCGGGCGTCGTACTGCACGGCGCCGGCGTCGACGCGCTGCTTCACCCGATCGCGCTCGGCATTTCCGCCGGCCTCGTTTTGGGCAAACCGATCGGCATTACGCTCGCCGCGCTCGTCGCCTCCGCCGCATTCCGCCAGCCCCTGCCGGGCACGTTGATGCAAGTGATCGCGACCGCAATGCTGGCCGGCATCGGTTTCACCATGAGCCTCTTCATTGGCAATCTCGCCTTCGGCGCCGGCGATCTCGCCACGCCGGTCCGCTTCGGCGTGTTGGGTGGATCGCTGATCTCCGCACTCGTGGGGCTCGCGGTGTTGTGGTGGTGCTGCCGTAAGCTTGCGCCGCGCGCGCACGCGACGCTCGGTCCGGAAGAAGATGTCGCCGAAGCGCGTGGCGTGATCGAAAACATCGACGCCTCACCGCGCCGCTGACGCGAAAGCTTCAAACAAAGCCGCTAAAACGACTACGGCCCGCGCTTTGAAGGCGCGGGCCGCGAGCGTCGCTTATAAGAGGGCGTCTCCTCCCCGAAACGCGACCGCCAGACGACGCTTTGCGGCGATCGAGTGGCAGACTGACGATATACCCTTCGTCGGTCAAGGCAGTTTGTCGCACTTTTGCGCTTAACCAACCTGGGATTGCCGCACTTTTCGTCACGCGCACGAAATCAGCCGAGCATAGCCTTAACGGCCTCGACAAGCTGCGCGCGGGGCGCTTCTTGCTGCACCTTCTCGCGTGCCCTTGCGTAAGCTTCGCGATCATCGCCCAGTTCGGAGGCGATCTTCGCGCCAAGCTTCAGATCCTTGAGCGTAACCACCCCTTTGGCGAGTTCGTCGCCGCCTTGGATCACCGCCACAGGCGCCGCGCGCTTGTCGGCGTATTTGAGCTGCGCCTTCATGCCGGCCCCGCCGAGATAGGCCTCCGCGCGCACGCCTGCGGCGCGCAATTCGGCGGCCATGCCCAGCGCATCGGCGACACGCGCTTGGTCCATCACCAGCACCACGACCGGGCCATCAGCCTCGGCGGCCTGTTGCGCCTGCAACGCCGCCGCCAAACGCGACACGCCGATGGAGAAGCCGGTCGCCGG
>NZ_DASVYD010000019.1:0-67672 GCF_036392335.1 Vitreimonas sp. | reverse complement strand
TCAGGCCTTCGCCCGCCTTCCATCGATCCCACAATTCCGCGCTCTGCGCGGCGGACATACGCCGATAATTTCTCTTCACTGACTTCGCTCCAAGCCCTCAATTCAAGGTACGTGTTGCGTCGATCAGTTGAACTCACAGCCGATTGCGGACATTCCCATCGGGATGGCATGACATCTGGGCGACCTAAGCTAGGAGATGAACTTGGGCGGAGTCAGTCAAATTACGACGGTGACCGGGCGCGAACTAGAACTTCGTGAATTGACTCAAACGCTAACCTACGGCGGGCTGCTAGAGGGACTGCCGACCCGCAAGCGCAATCAAAAATATCTTGAGCATGTCCTTGCGCGGCATCAAGCGGTGCAACACCCTCCGGTCTTTCTGCTAACCCCAGTAGAAACGGCGATAGAACTGGAACCAGGCGAGGTGTATCCCTTCGGCGAGCCCGCCACACTTGCTCGAATAACCTGCGTTGGACTCTTCAGGTCGAAGCCGGTCGGTGGTGCTGATCCAATCTTCAACCGCTCAGAGCTTCGAGTCATTTGGCTGCAAAACGAATTCGCTCTGCCAATCGAGCCCTCGATCATGGACGAGCTCTCCAAACTCGACTGGGACTCTTTGGCCGCCAACTTTGAACTCTAGCGGCCAATGTCTCGATTGGGCCAAGAGCGGAAGTTGATCAATTAAACCCAACCGTCATCCCGGCCGGAGCGAAGCGGAGAGCCGGCGCCCAGGCGTCACAAGCGCAGTGCGGCGGCCGCCAGGTCCCGGATCGCGCTCCGCGCGTCCGGGATGACGGTGATGCGCTGATGGACTCACCTCTCTCCCACACCCAACACCCCTCCCCGCCAACAAAATCAAGCGCTCGCAAAAAATCTATTCAACCCCTCCCAGCCCGCGCGATACTGCCCCCGTCGTTCGCGCCGGAGAGCAGGTGGCGCCCAGTTCAGCCAAAGCGCGAACGATGTGATCGAGCGTGAAGCGCGCGCCGCTTCTCCGCCTCCCGTCAGCTTCAAGGCGGGTGTCCGTGTCGAACCAGGGCGTTCGCTGGATATGCGGAGAAGGCGTGAGCCGAGCGATCGCGCGATGCAGGCTTGCCGCTTCGCGCGCATCCTTCGGCCGCGTAACGCCGCGCGTGCAGAGGCCCGCTGCCAACAGCGGGAGGACGCGCCGGGATCATCGCGAACTCGATGACCCGCACGCCGTCGGCGATCCGTCTCTCTGGTGTGAAAGAACGCCCGCAGCGGAGCCGACGCAAATCAGATCACGGGACGCGGTGAAGCCGCGTTTTCGCGCCGCGCAAGCGGCGCACATTCTGACGCGACTTCACCGCGTCCCGGCTCTCCAAGGGGGGCTTCGTTTTCCGGCGTCCGCGCCCACAAGGATGACGCACGCCTTGGCCTTGCCGGTTTGAAATCCACGGTCCATGAGGGAGTTATGACGCTTTCTATCGCCATCGCCGGCGCCGCGGGCCGCATGGGCCGGGCTTTGATCCGCGCCGCCTGCGCCGATCCTCGCTTCAGTGTCGCCGGCGGCACCGAGCGCAGCGAAGGCCAATTCCTGGGCGCCGATCTGGGCGCGCTCGCCGGCATCTCGCCGCTCTTCATGATGACCACGGAAGTGGCCGACCACGCCGCCGAAAACGCGCAAGTCTGGATCGACTTCACCACACCCGCCGCCACGCTCGACGCGCTGGCCGCGCTGAAGAACACTTCGACGCGCGCCGCCATCGTCGGCACCACCGGCTTCAGCGCCGCCGAAGAAGCGCAGCTCGCCGAACATGCCAAGCGCATCGCCATCGTGCGCTCCGGCAATTTCAGCCTGGGCGTCAATCTGCTCGCCGCGCTGGTCGAGCAAGCCGCGCAAAAGCTGGGGCCCGGTTGGGACATCGAAATCACCGAGGCGCATCATCGCCGTAAGGTCGATGCGCCATCTGGCACCGCCCTCCTCCTCGGCGAAGCCGCCGCGAAGGGCCGCAACGCGCCGCTGAAAGATCTGCGCCTCGCGCCCTATGACGGCGTCACCGGCGAACGCCCTGAAGGCCAGATCGGCTTCTCCGTTATTCGCGGCGGCGGCATTGTCGGCGAGCATGACGTGCGCTTCATCGCCGAACGCGAAATCGTGACACTCTCGCATCACGCGATGGATCGCGCCGTGTTCGCCGATGGCGCCCTCGCCGCCGCACTCTGGGTCGCGGATAAGCCGCCGGGGCTCTATTCGATGCGCGACGTGCTGGGGCTCTAGTGATGCAGCCGCGCTGGGAACGCACGCCCGACGCGCCGTTCTTCGACGGCCCGCTTTACATGGACGCCGTGCTGCGCCCGCACCGCAGCCTCAGCGCCAAAGCCTTTCGCGCCATGCTGATCGCAGTCATCGCGATCAATCTGATCGGCGCGACGATCTTCATCGCCAACGGCGCCTATCCCGTCGCCGGTTTCCTCGGCCTCGACGTCTTGGCGCTCTATCTGGCCTTCCGCTGGAATTATCGCGCCGCACAAGCCGCCGAATATGTCCGCATCGGCCCCGGCCGCGTGCACGTCGCCGCCGTCGATAAGAAGGGCGTTGCCACGCATTGGCAGCTCAATCCGGTCTGGGCGAAAGTCACGCGCGACGGCCCCGGCGTTCTGATCCGCGACAGCGAAGGCCAAATGCGCCTCGGCGCGTTCCTCTCGCCCAAGGAGTGCGAGAGCTTCGCCGTAGCGCTCGACGCCGCTTTGCATCGCGCCCGGCGCGGCGGCGTGTAATGGCAAAGCGCCTCACCAAAGCCAAGGCCGAAGAACTTTATGCGCGCTTGGCCGAGATACGCCCCGATCCGCGCACGGAACTGGAATACACGAACGCGTACACCCTGCTCGTCGCCGTCGTGCTCTCCGCGCAAGCGACAGATAAAGGCGTCAACCGCGCCACGGCGCCCCTGTTCAAGATCGCGGATACGCCCGCGAAAATGCTGAGACTCGGCGAAGACGGCGTCGCCAGTTACATCAAGACCATCGGCCTCTGGCGCAACAAAGCCAAAAACGTCATCGCCCTCTCGCAAGCCTTGATCGATCAGCACAAGGGCGAAGTCCCGCGCGATCGCGAGGCTTTGGAAGCCCTGCCCGGCGTCGGCCGGAAGACAGCGAATGTCGTGCTAATGGAGATTTTCGGCGAAGGCACAATCGCTGTTGATACCCACGTGTTTCGCGTCGGCAACCGCACCGGCCTAAGCGACGGCAAAACGCCGAACGAAGTTGAAGCGCAATTAATGCGCATCACGCCGCAAAAATATCTCCACGGCGCCCACCACTGGCTTATTCTGCACGGGCGCTACACCTGCATCGCACGCAAGCCCGAATGCCCGCGCTGCGTCATCGCCGATCTCTGTCTTTATAAGGACAAGACCCGCGCGATCGCATCGACAAAGACGCCCGCGCCTTCGGGTGCGAAATCCAAGAAGAGATAAGGCTCGATCGCCTCGATCTCGATCACACGCCATTTGCCGTCATCGCCCAGCACCAGGTCGATGCGCACATAAAGGAGGTCTTTCGGCGCATGCGCCCTGGCCGATTCCGCCGCGTCCATCGCGCCCGCAGGCGCGGCTTCGGCAAGAAACGCGGTTCTTCCGGGAATATTCGCGAGCCAATCGCCCTTGTTGGGCACTTTACGGATCGCATGCGAAAAGACGCCGCCAAACCAGAACAGCGACCGCTCCCCTTCGGTTTCGATCGATTGCAGATAAGGCTGCACCATCGCGTCCGATTGCGGCCCGTCGATCAGATCGGCTTCGCTCCACGCATTGCGCTTCAACCGAATGGTCCGCACCGAGCCCGCGCCGATCTGCGGCTTGATGACGATCTCGGCCGCGTCGAGCGCATCAAACGCCTGCGCCACCGCGCGTCCATCAACGCGATCCAGCCACACCGTCTCGATCGCCGCGGCGCCCAATTCACGGAGGTAGGTCTTCCGCGCATTCCACCGCACCACCGCCGACGAATTGAACACGCGCAATCCCGCGCGCTCATGCGCCTCGATCGCCGCCACGAATTCATCGGCGCGGCCGGTATAATCCCAGCAGGTGCGAATGATCGCCGCGTCATAGCCACGCCGCGGCAAGTCCGGCTCGTCCCAATATTCAATGACGAAGTCGATGCCGCGCTTTTTGCCTTCGGCCACGATCAGCTCGTGGCTGACGAGTTCCGCCTCGGGCAATTGGCCCGGGCCCATCTTTTGCCCGCGATAGGAACGCCCGTTGAGATACGCGATCTTCGCCATTACGAACGCCGGCGCGCGTCAGCCTCTGTCGCGCACTGGTTCAAGCTCGGCGCCGCCTCGCCCGCGCGCCGCGCGCTCGGATGCGATTGCGTCAGCCGCATCGCATTGCGCGCATCCGCCGAGAACAGCAGCAGCAACGCGCAATTCTCCAAGCGATACGTGAGCGCCGCGCCGGCGCCGTCCTGGCGCGTGATGTCCGCGGGTCCAAAGGCGCGCTCGATCTCGGCTTGCGTCGGCGCGTTGGCGGAGCCGGCGGCCGCCAGCATCTGCGTGAGCCGCGATTGCGCCGGCGCAGCGCCCGCGGCCGGCCCGCCGCTTGGTTGTGGCGCCGAACTGGGCGCGGCGGTGGCGCATGCCGCCAGAAACATCAAGGCAATAAGCGAAGCAGCAATTCTCATGGGGCGCGAACATGCCCTGCAAGCTCGCCTGCCGCAATGCTGGACAGCGCCCGCCGCGCAGGCTTAAAGGCCTTAACCCTCAAAGGATTTTCTGAATGTCCAGCTCGACCTATGACGTCGTCGCCGTCGGCAACGCCATCATCGACGTGATCGCCCAGGTCTCCGACGCTTTCCTCGCCGAGGAGAACATCGCGAAAGACGCGATGAGCCTGATCGACGAAGCGCGCGCCGATCACCTGACTGCGCGCTTCACAAACGCGACCGTCGCAGCTGGTGGGTCGGCGGCGAACACCATGACGGGCATCGCCAGCTTCGGCGGCAAGACGGGCTATATCGGCAAAGTGGCCGACGACGATTTGGGCGCCCAATTCACGCGCGAGTTTCGCGCAGCCGGCGTCGCTTTCGATACCCCGCCCCGCCCCGGCACGCCGGCGACCGCGCGCTCCCTCATCGCCGTAACGCCTGACGGCCACCGCTCGATGAACACCTATCTGGGCGCCTCTACCCTGCTCAACCCCGACGATATCGACGCCGGCCTGATCACCGCCGGCAAGATTTTGTTTCTCGAAGGCTACCTTTTCGATCGCGACGAAGCCAAAGCCGCCTTCGTCCGCGCCGCCGAGATCGCGAAGTCCGCGCAGCGCCAAGTCTCGCTAACGCTCTCCGACAAATTCTGCGTCGATCGCCACCGCGACAGCTTCCGTCATCTCGTCGCCGGCCACGTGGACATTCTGTTCGCGAACGAAGCTGAGATTCTTTCACTCTATGAATGCGACGACCTCGGTACGGCCATCGAGACCGCCCGCAAAGTATGCCCAATCGTCGCCGTCACGCGCTCCGCCGCGGGATCTTTGATTGTGACGCACAAGGACACGATCGAGGTGAAGGCCTTCTCGGTCGCCAATGTCGTCGACACAACCGGCGCCGGCGATCAATACGCGGCCGGCTTCCTGTTTGGCTATGCCCACCAGCGGCCCCTGCCCGAGTGCGGCGCGCTCGCCTCGCTCGCGGCGGCCGAAGTTATCTCGCACATGGGCCCGCGTCCGGAGCAAAACCTCCGCGCACTCGCGCTGAAGAACGGCTTTCGCGTTTAAAGGATGAAGCGGCTGAGATCGGCGTTTTTCGCCAGATCGCCAACATGTTTGCGCACGTAGGCGGCGTCGATCCGCAGCGTCTCGCCGCTCCGGTCCGGCGCGGTATAGCTGACTTCATCCAGCAATCGCTCCATCACCGTCTGCAGACGCCGCGCGCCGATATTCTCCACCGTCGCGTTCACGTCCGCGGCGATCTCGGCCAGCGCCTCGACCGCATCTTCCGTGAAGTCGAGCGTGACGTTCTCGGTCTTCAGCAGCGCCTTATATTGCGTCACGAGGCTCGCCTCCGGTTCGGTCAGGATGCGCCGGAAATCTTCTCGGGTCAGCGCTTTGAGCTCCACACGGATCGGCAAACGGCCCTGCAATTCGGGCAGCAGATCGGAGGGCTTGGCGACATGAAACGCGCCGGACGCCACAAACAGAATATGGTCCGTCTTCACCGGTCCGTGCTTGGTGTTGACGATCGTGCCCTCGATCAGCGGCAACAGATCGCGCTGCACGCCTTCGCGGCTCACATCGCCGCCGCCGACCCGTTCCGAACGTGAGGCGATCTTATCGATCTCGTCCAGAAATACGATTCCGTCCTCTGCGGTGAGCGTCAGCGCCTCTTTCACCAGCGCATCCTGATCCACCAGCTTGTCGCTCTCTTCGCGCACCAGCGGCTCGTAGGCTTCGTCCACGGTCATGCGCACGTGCTTGGTGCGTTTGCCGAACGCCTTTCCGAAGATGTCGCCGATGTTGACGACCCCCACGCCCGGTTGTCCGGGAATATCGAGGTTGCCCAGCGGCGATACATTGTCTTCCACTTCAATCTCGACGGCGGAGCCGCCCAATTCATTGTTGCGGAGCTTCTTGCGAAAGGACTCGCGTGTCGCCGCGCTGGCGCCCTGCCCCACCAAGGCGTCGAGCACACGTTCCTCCGCGGCGGCTTCGGCCCGGGCGCGCACTTCGCGACGACGGCGCTCGCGCGCCATGTTCAGCGCCACTTCGACCAGATCGCGCACGATCTGCTCGACATCGCGGCCAACATAACCAACCTCGGTGAATTTCGTCGCCTCCACCTTCAGGAACGGCGCGCCCGCCAGCTTTGCCAACCGACGCGCGATCTCGGTCTTGCCGACGCCGGTCGGGCCGATCATCAGAATGTTCTTGGGCGTCACCTCGTCGCGAAGCTCTTCGGGCAATTGCTTGCGCCGCCAACGATTGCGCAACGCGACAGCGACAGCGCGCTTCGCGTCTGCCTGTCCGACAATATAGCGATCAAGTTCGGAGACGATTTCGCGCGGCGAGAAGTGGGTCATGACCCCCAAGACTTAGGGGCGCCGGCCGCTCAGGTGAAGATGTCAGTCCATCACCAAAACGTCGCGCGCCCGGGTGCAATCGACATTGGTGATCTTGCTCTCGACATTGAGGCGCCGCACGAGGCCGCTGTCGGTCGCCAGCAAATATCGCGCGGAGGTCTCGCCCAGCATCATGTCATGCGCAGCCACGGTGACGCCCAGCGCCCGCGCCAGGGCAAGGTTTCCATCGGATAGAAACACCATCTCACGCCGTGGATCGACTTCCTCGGCCCACGCCGCCACCGCCCAAGGGCTGTCCGGGACAACGCAAGCGATCAGGCCGTAGCCTGCGGCTTTCAGCCGTCCGACATTCTCCAGCAGGTCCGGAATGTGTCGATACGTACACACCGGGGTGAACGCACCCGGCACCCCCGCGAGCACTGCGCGTCGCCCGGCCAGCAATTCGTGCAGCTCCACCGTGTGCATCACGCCGTCAATCATTCGCCCCAGGGTAGCCTGGGGTACACGATCGCCGACGGAGACGCGCGGAGTCATATGAGAACATTGCCGCGGCGCGGCTTACTGCTGCGCTAACGCACCTGCGTCTCGTCAAGCCGTCAGCGTTTCGACAGTGAGTTTGCCGTTGGTGTACACGCAGATATCGGCCGCGATCGCCATCGCCTCCCGCGCGATCGCCTCGGCGTCTTCCACGTGCGGATAAAGGGCGCGCGCCGCCGCAAGCGCGAAATTGCCGCCTGAGCCCACGGCCACGACAGCGTGCTCCGGGTCGAGCACGTCACCCGCTCCCGTGACGAGAAAGGTCTCCTTGCGGTCGGCGACGATCAACATGGCGTCAAGCCGCCGCAAGGCGCGATCCGTGCGCCAATCCTTCGCCAGCTCAACGCACGCGCGTCCCAATTGCGAGGGGAAACGCTCCAGCTTCTGCTCAAGCCGCTCAAACAGCGCGAACGCATCCGCCGTCGCGCCCGCGAAGCCGACAATCACCGCACCGCCCGCAAGCTGACGCACCTTGCGCGCGTTGCCTTTGAGGATGGTCGGGCCGGCGGAGACCTGACCGTCTCCGGCAATCACCACCTTATCGCCCTTGCGGACGCAGACGATCGTGGTGCCGTGCCATTGCTGGGGTTCACTCATGCCGCAGATGTGGCGAACCCGATGCCGACGATCAAGCCGCGTCTTCGGCGGTAACGTCTTCGCCCGCCTGGCGGCGCAGCAATTCGGCGAATTCTGGGGCCGAAACCGCCGCGCCGTAGAGGAAGCCCTGCCCCCAATGGCACCCGCGCGCCGCCATGAATTCCATGTCTTGCGGACGTTCCACACCCTCGGCCACGACTTCCATGTCGAGCGTGCGCGCCAGCGCCAGGATCATCTCGATGATCGCCGCCGCCTGTGAATCGCCGCGCTCCAGCGCGCGCACGAATTGCTGGTCGATCTTGATGACATCGAAGGGCAGCTTCGACAGCGCCGCCAAGCTGGAATGGCCACAGCCAAAGTCGTCAATCGCGAGACGAACACCCGCCTCGCGCAGTGGCTGGATGACTCGCAACGCGCGCTCAGGATCCTCCATCACCATGGATTCGGTGATCTCGAGTTCCAGATGACACGGCGGCAGGCCCGCGTGCTGCACCACGCGCAGCACGTTATCGGCAAAGCGTTCCGTGCGGAATTGCAGCGCGGAGACGTTCACCGCCACCTTTGTCGCCATGCCTGCGCGCGCCCACGACGCCGCTTTCCAGCACGCCTCGCGCATGATCGCGTCCGACAACGGCCCGATCAAACCACTCTCCTCCGCCACCGGAATGAAACGACCAGGACTGATGATCGTACGGTCTGGGCGGATCCAGCGCGCGAGCGCCTCGCATGCTTCGATGCGGCCGGTCGCCAGATTGATCTTGGGCTGAAAGTACGCGCGAAACTCGTTGCGCTCGATCGCGCCGCGCATTTCGCGCTCTAGTGTGATGCGCGCCACGGCTTCGCGGTCCAAAGCCTGCGTGTAGAGTTTCATCCGCGCTGGCGCGTTGTGCGCCGCGCCCAGCGCCATGCGGGCATGGCGGATAATGGTGTCGGCGTCGTTGCCGTCACGCGGGGCTTGGGCGACGCCGCAGCAGGCGCCGAGCGTGAGCTTGTGACCGCGCCATTCGAAGGGTTGATTGAGCGCCGCGTTCAGATGTTGGGCGAAGCGCGCGGCATCGGCTTGGCTCAGATTTGGCGCGAACACGCCAAATTCGGCGGCGCCAATGCGCGCGCACACAGATTGCTCTTGGCGACGCAACACTACGCGCTCGACCGTGCGCACGCTGAGCGTCAGCCGCTCCGCGACCATGCGCAGGAAGTCGCGCGCCGCAATCGGATCAAGCGTGTGCAGCAATTTCGGCACGCGCTGCAGCTCAAAGATGGCCACCGCGCCGTTGGTCTGCGCGCCTTGCTGCAGCACGAAGAAGTCCACTTCGCGCACGAACCGCTCATGGTTCGGCAAGCGCGTGGCGGGATCCACGAAGGATATTTCCTGCACCTGCCGCATCGAAGCGTCCAGGCGCGCGGTCATATTGTTGAAGGCGTTGGCGAGAGTCTCGAACTCGTCACCGGAGCGAATATGGATGGCTGGCGCTTGCTCGTGCTCGGCGACTTGTTCCGCAAAAGCGGCGAGCTCATTGAGCGGCGCCATCGCGCGCCGGACAAGGCGCGCGGTTAGCACCATCGCCGCCAGAATAAGGCACGCGACGATGAACAGAAACGGCGCTAACGCCTCGAGCACATCGAAGCGAAATGCGCCGCTATTCCAAATGCGAAGCGCCACGCCTATGAGAACGCCGTCGCGCATGATGGGCGCGGCGACAGCCAAGCGCCCATTCGTCGTGCGCTCAAAGGTAAAGCTGTGAGTCTCCGCGACGCGACGCACGAGGCTCTCGACAAGCGGTGCGTCACTTGCGTCGCCGCCCTCCTGGGCGATCACGACCCCACTCATGTCGCGCACAATCAAGGAATGCACTTGCCCGTTTCGGGCTAAACCCGCGATCGCTTCGCCGATCTCCGCGCTCCGGCCCTGGGCGATCAGGCGCTCGGAACGCATCGCTAGGAATTCAGTGTTTTGGCGCGCGATCAGGAGCTGCTGTTCGTTGATCTGGATGTGCACGCCGAAAAGAATGATCACGGCCGACAGCGCCGCCGTCACCGTCGTGAGAAGAGCGATGAACGCCATCGCCCGGGCGGCCAAGCCCCGCGGCAAGCGCGCAATCGCAGACGGTGCAAGCCCCTTGGCCATACGTTCTCCAACGCGCGTTCGCGCGCACGGGAGAATTGGCTTCATTGGTTATAATGCGCTGAAGATGCTGCGTTTTTCGGTAAACGTCGGAGTCACGAAGCTTAAGCGGGAGTTTCCCGCACACGCTTGATGAAGACGTAGAACGCCCCAGCTCCTCCATGCGAGCGATGTGCGGGCGCGTAGCCTGTCGTCAGCGGCCGGAGATCCGGCGCAGCCAGCCATTCCGGCAAGCGCCGCTTGAGCACCCCCTCCCCACCGCGCCCCACGCCGGTGATCACAATCACCACGCCGTCGCCCCGCGCTTGCGCAACACGGAGAAAACGCGCGAGCGCGGCGCGGGCTGAATCCTGGGTGTGGCCATGGAGATCAAGTGAGCCGCCGATCTCAAGCTTGCCGCGCCGCACGCGCTTTTCGGCGTCGCGTCGTGGCGGCGGCGCAGCTGTTTTGGCGACGCCGCGAATCGGCGGCGGATCGCTTATCGGCGTCTTCTCGGCTTGCTTAATCACACTTTTTATTGGCGGCGCTTGCTCCTCGGCCGCCTCAGGCAGCGCACGGCGCGTTTTCACGCTCGCGGCGACGCGGCGCCACAGCTTTTTTTCCTCAGAGCTTAATTCACGCTTGCTTTTGCTCACGCCGCCTGAACGCGCGAGAGCAGCCAGTTCGGATCGTTCGAGCGCACATTTCGTTCAAACGTCCAGCGTTCACGCGCATCGCGGATGCCGTGCGCGCCTTCGGCCAATTCGGCTTCGAATTTCACCGTGACGCGCGCGGTGTCGCCTTGCAGATCGGCTTCAACGATCTCGGCATTCCGGAGTCGCACAAGCTCCGGCACCGCTTCGTTGGTTTGCGCGCGCCGTTCTATCGCGGCCGCATAGGAATCGAACACGCGCGGCGTGAGCAGACCGCGCAGCGTCTCCCGATCGCCCTTGGCGAACGCGCCGACGATCATTTCGTAAGCGGCCTTCGAGCCGGCGACAAAATGACCGACGTCGAAATTGGGATCGGCGCGCAGGATCGCCATGAGCCCCTCGCCTGCCGGCCCCGCCGGCGTCGGCTGGGCAAGCGGCGCCTGCGCCTGCTCGCGTGGCAAATGACCTTGCGCCGGCTGCGGCGTCGGCTCCGCCGGACGCTCCGCGCCGGTACGTTTGCCCAGCGTCGAATACAGCCGGAACAGCACGAAGCCGGCGACAAACGCCAGGATCAGAATTTCGATCATGCCTTGGTCCAACGCCGGTGCTCCGTCCAGACGCGCTTCTGTGCGCGGAATTAAGATAATGCCAACAGGTCGGTTCTTCCAGCGCGGTTGCGTTGCCGCAGCCCTCGCCTATGTTAGCGCCCGATTTCCAAGCTTTTCCTTGCTGAGAGTTGGCGCATGAACCCGCAAAACGCGCCGGATGGCGGCCCGCCTCCAGCCGATTCCCCTCATCTGCGTGTCTTGTCCCAATATGTGAAGGAACTTTCATTCCGCAATACGATGGCGGCGGCGGCGGCCCAGGCCTACGACGTCCAGCCCACCATCGACATGGGGGTCGAGGTGAAGTCCCGCCCCATGGGCGAGCGCAATGAGGCGGTCGAGGTCGACCTCTGCATTAATGTCCAGGCCCGGCGCCAGGACGCGATCATGTTTTCGGTCGACCTGGTCTATTCAGGCTTGTTTCAATTCATGAATGTGCGGGCCGATGACGTCGAGCCGCTGATCTGGATCGAGTGCCCACGGCTGCTGTTTCCGTTCGCGCGCCAGATTCTGGCCGAGATCACCCGCGAGGGCGGCTACCCGCCGCTGCTGATCAACCCCATCGATTTCACGCCGCTCTATTGGTCCGAATTGCGCGAGCGCCAGGAGCGCGCGGCTGGGGCTGACGGGGCGCCGCCGCAGGCCGCCGCGGGCGGCGCGAGCTTCTAGCTCCCGGTTTTCAGCCAAATCGCCTTTTCGCCGAGCTTGGCGATAAACGCGGCGTGGGCCTCAGCTTCCTCGGCCGAGCCCCTCGGCCCCAGCGGGATGGGCCGTGGCGCGCGACGCACGAACTCAATCGGCTGCAGCATGCCGGCGTCGGCCGCCGCAACTTCGTCGGCCTCGAACGCCAGCCGCTGCTCGCGGCCGCCTTTAAGATGCAGATAGACCTCGGCCAAGATGCGCGAGTCGACGAGTGCGCCGTGACCGCCGGGCCCCTTGCGGGACGCCAGATCAAAGCCGTAGCGGTCCAGTTGGAAGCGGCGCGCCAACGCATCGAGCGAGCACGAGGCGCCCGGGAATTTCTTGCGCGCCAGCGCCAACGTATCGACGAACCGATCCTCCGGCAGCTCGGTCAGAAGGCACCGGCGCAGCTCCGCGTTGATGAAGCCGCGATCGAACGAGGCGTTGTGCGCCACGAGCGGCGCATCGCCGACAAACTCGATAAACTCGCCCACGATCTCGGCGAAGCGGCGCTGCGTTCGCAGAAAGTCGCCACGCAATCCGTGCACGCGCACCACTTCCTCGGGCACGTCGCGTTCGGGATTGATGTAGGCGTGAAACTCGCGGCCGGTGCGCTCCAGGTTGAACACCTCGACACAGCCGATTTCCACCACGCGGTCACGCAGCTTCTCGTCAGCATGGTCCGGGAAAACACCGGTCGTTTCCGTGTCAAACAGGATCTCGCGCATGCATTTTGGCTAGATCTGTTCGCGCAGCGCGTCCAGTATGCCTCTGACTTGCGACCGCGTGGTCTCGAAATCACCGCCCGTATCAATGACGAAATCCGCGCGGGCCCGCTTTTCCGCGTCAGGCATTTGCCGCGCCAGGATGGCTTCGAACTTCTCGGCCGTCATGCCGGGTCGCGCCAGTACGCGGGCGCGCTGCACCTCAGCTGGGGCCGAAACCACGACCGTCTTGTCCACGTATTTCGCGCCGCCGCCTTCGAAGAGCAGCGGAATATCGAGGACGACGACCGCCGTGCCCGCGTCGCGATTGTCCTGCAGGAATTGCATCTGCGCGGCGCGCACTAGCGGATGCACGATGGCTTCGAGCTGCTTGATCGCGGACTCATTGCCCACGACGCGTTTCGACAGCGCCTCGCGATCGATCGCGCCTTCCTTCGTGACGCCTGGAAACGCGGCTTCCACTGGCGCGACCGCTGCGCCGCCCGGCGCGTAGAGCGCGTGGACGGCGGCGTCGGAATCAAAACCGGGCGCGCCCTCCTCCGCGAACATTTTCGCGACCGTCGATTTGCCCATGCCAATCGAGCCGGTGAGGCCGACGATGATCATCCGCCGAGCGCCTCGAGCAGACGTTCCCGCGCCCTCTTCGTATCGGGTTTCACGCCGAACCAAAGCTCAAACGCACGCGCGCCTTGGTGGATTAGCATGCCCAGACCATCCATCGCGACCAGACCACGTGCGCGCGCGGCGTAGAGAAAGTCGGTCTCAAGCGGCTTATAGACAATGTCGGCCACGATAGCGGTGGAGCGGCAAAGCTGCACGGGCCAATCGTGCGATGGTTGCCCGGCCATGCCAAGCGTTGTCGTCTGCACGATGAGATCCGCCGCGCCGAAGCCGCGCTCCAAATCTTCCCAGCGCAGCACACGACCGTTCGACACCGCGGCCGCGGCCGCCTCGGCGCGCGCCAAGGTGCGGTTGGTGAAGTGCACAGTGTCCGCGTAAGCCGACAGGGCCTTGCCGACACCGAGCCCCGCCCCGCCCGCGCCGATGATCAGCACGCGGCTGACGCGGCCCCGCCAGTCGGGCGCGGTCTCGGTCAGCGCGTCCACAAAACCCGCGCCGTCCGTGTTGAAGGCCGATAACGTGCCGTCCTCTTCCCAGCGCAGCGTGTTGGCGACTTCGGATTCGCTGCGGTCCGCGGCGCGCGCGGCGGCTTCCTTGTGCGGGACGGTGACGTTCACGCCTGTGAAGCCGAGCGCCTTCATCGCACGGATGACGCTTGCCGCGTCATCGCTCTTCAAGGACAGCGCGGTGTAAACCGCGTCCAACTCGTGATCCGCGATCCAGCCATTGTGCATGACCGGCGAGAGCGAATGCCGCACTGGATCGCCGATGACCGCAAGCAATTTGGTGGCCGAAGTGATGTTCATTTCGCCACCACGCCATGTTCACGGAGGAAGGCCAAAAGCGGCAGCAACGGCAGCCCAAGCACGGAGAAATAATCGCCGTCGACGCGCTCGAAGAGCTGCGCGCCCAAGCCTTCAAGCTGATACGCGCCGACGGATTTCAGCGCGTCGGCGCCAGCGCGGGCCAGATATTCATCGATGAAAGCGTCAGTGAATGCGCGCATACGCAGACGCGGCGTTTCAATATGCCGCCAGATAATCGCGCCTTCGCGCGCGACCACGGCGGCGCAGAGAAGCTCATGGGTCCTGCCGCGCAAGCGCATCAGGTGTGCGCGCGCTTCGGCCATGTCCTTCGGCTTGTCCAGCGTTTCGCCCTCGATCGCCAGCATCTGGTCGGCGCCGATGATGAAGCCGGGGCGCTTGCGTGAAACTGCGAGGGCCTTCAGTTCGGCCAGTGCATCCGCTTGCTCGCGCGGCTTCAAGCCTTCGGCGCGGAGGCTCGCCTTAGCCCCCTCCTCATCCACACGCGCGACTTCGACCTCGAAATCGAGGCCCGCCGCAGCCAGCACCTGTCGGCGAATGGCGCTGCCGGACGCCAGCACGAGATTCATTCTTCCCTATGCTCCGCCAAGAGATTGAGCACCGCCGCTGCGGTTTCCTCGATTGATCGGCGTGACACGTCGATTGTCGGCCACCCTTCCCGCTCGAATAATTTCTGCGCCTCCATCACTTCGCGGCGCACATCTTCTTCGTCCGTGTATGAGCCCGCGCGCGTCTCTTTCATCGCCGCCAATCGATTTCGGCGGATGCCAATTAGACGGTCAGCTGAGATGAGAAGGCCAACGACAAGCGGCCGGTCCGGCCTGAACAATTCTTCCGGCAGCGGCACACCCGGCACCATCGGCACGTTCGCGGCCTTCACGCCGCGGTGCGCCAGATACACGCTGGTGGGCGTCTTGGAGGTGCGGCTGACGCCGACGAGGATAACGTCGGCATCCATCAATTCGACGGCCTGCTGGCCATCGTCGTGGTACATGGCGAAATCGAGCGCATCGATGCGCTTGAAATATTCCGCGTTGAGCTTCCGCGCCGCGCCGACGCGATGGTTGAGCTCAAGCCCGAGGTAGCGGGAGGTGACGTCCAGCACCGGATCGAGCACCGCCACGCACGGCATCTCCATCCTGGCGCACGCCTGCTCCAGCAGCGCCCGGTGCTCGAGATTGGAGAGCGTGAACATCACCACGCCGGGTGCGTCCGAGATTTCCTGGATCACCCGTTCCAGCTGCCGCGCCGAGCGCACCAGAAAATAGGAATGCTCCACGGGCATGATGTTGTCGAACTGCGCGCAGGTCGCGCGCATGACCCCGGCCAGGGTCTCCCCGGTGGAGTCCGACACCAGGTGGACATTGAAATAGATCGCGAGACGGTCACGGGTCGGCATGGGCTGCCCTCATATCAGGCCTGCCGCCCGTGTGGACAAGTTGTTGGCGAACCGACCAGTAAGACCGGTGAAGAGAACGAACAGACCACCCTGCCCCCGATTTGCTTCTCCTCATGCGCGATTCCTCCCCGACCTCTCCACAATGCGACAACGTGGGAAAAAAGGAATCGCCCGGTCCACTCGACAGGCTCAAGTAATTCGGCATTAACGATAATTCGCCTGGCGCCGAGACGGACAAGTCTGTGGGCAGCATGTGGAGAACCAAGTTCTCCCGGTTTGCGTATCGCCACAACAACGAGTCCTCTCTAATCAGATTTCTAAGTTTATTTAGTTTGGAAGAAGGTCATGGCCGATCGGGAAAGCGTTCCCGCTCTCTTGCGCGTTTTGAATGGAGAGAGATTAGACCCTCCTCCGATTTGGATCATGCGACAGGCAGGGCGGTATCTTCCGGAGTACCGGGAGCTCAGAACGCGGGCGAAGAACTTCCTGGATTTCTGCTATTCCCCTGCCCTAGCCACGGAAGCGGTGATGCAGCCCTTGCGGCGCTTTCCGCTCGATGCGGCGATCTTGTTCTCGGACATTCTGGTGATCCCGGATGCTTTGGGCCGGGCGGTCGCGTTCGTGGAAGGTGAAGGGCCGCGGCTGAAGCCTTTGGTCGAGGAAGAGACTTGGCGCTTCGATGATCCCGAGCGCGCACTGCAGCGGCTCTCTCCGGTCTATGAAGCCGTGGAACGTATCAAGCGCGCGATCCCCCGCGAAACGGCGCTGATCGGTTTCTGCGGCGGGCCCTGGACGGTGGCTACCTACATGCTGCAGGGCAAGGGCGGGGAAAAAGACCGCTCTCGCCGTGCTGTCTATGAAAGGCCTGCGGACGTCGATGCTTTGCTCGACGTGCTCGTGGAAATGAGCGCGCAGCACTTGGCCAAGCAAGTTCAAGCCGGCGCCGATTGTGTCCAGATATTCGAAAGCTGGTCCGAGGGCCTTTCTCCCCTCATGTTCCAGCGCGTCATTATCGGGCCGACGCGAAAGTTGGTTCAGCGTTTGCGCGCGCTTGGCGTGACCGCGCCGATCATCGGCTTTCCGCGCGGCGCCGGCGCGCAGATCGAAGCGTATGCGAACGAAACCGGCGTCAATGCGCTAGGCGTTGATACGCAAACGCCAGCGGATTTCGCGTTCAAGGTCGCGCCCGAAGGGATGGCGCTGCAGGGTAATCTTGATCCGCAAACCCTGATTGTAGGCGGCGAAGCCTTGGAGCGCGCCGCTCGTGATGTGCTGATCGCGTTCAAGGGCGCGCCGCATATCTTCAATCTTGGGCACGGCATTACGCCAGAAGCGACACCCGAAAATCTCGCGCATCTCGTACGCGTGGTGAAAGGCCAATGAGCGCGGTTCCGTTGGAGAACGAGAAGGCGGAAGAAGGTCCAGGGCTACGCCTAATGACCTCGCGCCGTGTCGCGATCATCCTCTTCAATCTCGGCGGCCCCGACAAACAGGAATCGGTGCGGCCGTTCCTGTTCAATCTGTTCAACGACAAAGCCATTATCAGCGCGCCGCAGCCGATGCGATTCTTGATCGCGCAGCTGATCTCCCGCACGCGTGAGAAGCTGGCGAAAGCCAATTATGCGCTAATGGGCGGCGGTTCGCCGATCCTGCCCGAAACCACGAAACAGGCGGACGCGCTCGAAGCGGCGATGGCGAGGCGCGTGAGCAATGTCACGTTCAAGTGCTTCCCGGCGATGCGCTATTGGAAGCCATTTGTGAAGGACGCCGCGCAAGCCGCGCAGGCCTGGGGTGCGACCGACGCGATCTTGCTGCCGCTCTATCCGCAATTCTCGACAACGACGACCGGGTCTTCGCTGAAGGAATGGAAGAGCCACAGCGACCTGCCCTGCTCCACGATTTGTTGCTACCCTGCCGGCGATGCGTTCGCTGAGGCGCACGCCGACGCCATCTTGAAAACGTGGCGCGACGCAGGCTCCCCGGCCAAGCCGCGCGTGCTGTTCTCCGCCCACGGCCTACCGCAACGCGTGATCGACGCGGGCGATCCTTATCAATGGCAAGTCGAGCAGAGCGTCGCCGCGGTGAGGAAGCGGCTCCCCTCGGACTGGGAAATGCGCGTCTGCTACCAATCCCGCGTCGGCCCACTCAAATGGATTGGCCCGTCCACGGAGGAAGAAATCCATGCCGCCGGCACGGACGGCGCGGGCGTCATCCTCTCTCCGATCGCCTTCGTCTCAGAGCATGTCGAAACCCTGGTCGAACTGGACATTGAGTATGCGCAACTCGCCAAGGACTTGAACCTGCCATTCTATCTGCGTGCGCCCGCGCCAGGGGCGGCCCCGCGCTTCATCGATGCGTTGGCCGATCTGACCGAGCGCGCCCTTGCCTGTCCGGGCAAATTGCAGTCAGAGAATGGCGGTCGGCTCTGCCCGGCGGCGTGGGGTCAGTGCCCCCAGGGGAACACGCGGTAATGGATCACGTGATTGGCTACGACCTCGCGCGGGGCCTGCACATCATCGCCGTGATCGCTTGGATCGCCGGCCTGCTGATGCTGCCGCGCTTCTATGCCTACATTACCGCCGGTCAGCCGGGCGGTGAACTTGAAGCCGCCATGCTGAAAGCGGCCCGCAGCCTGCGCATGATCATTCTCACGCCCAGCCTGATCCTGGCCTGGGCCTTCGGGCTTTTCCTATTCGCGACCTACATTTCCGGTGATTGGACCCGGCCAATCCCCGAAGTGCTCGCCACGGTGCCGCACTGGTTCTGGGGAAAACTCATCCTCGTTCTGGGTCTGAGCGGCTATCACGGCTTCCTGACGGCCGAGGGTCGCCGCATCGCCCAAGGCCAGCGGCGACACTCGGAGAAGTTCTGGCGGCTCATGAGCGAAATCCCGTTCCTGGTGGCCATCGCCGCTGTGCTGCTGGCGACACTTGAACCCTGAACCTGCGCTCCCACATTAAGCCCGGCTTGACGCTCCGGGCGCTATGTGGTGTCCATGCGTCCGAAGCGCGCTTTCCCAAAGCGCGTGTGCGACGGCGGCGCCGCAAATTTCCTTAACCGCCGGAACCTCTTTTCCCATCGACGGCCCTGCCCGCGCGAGCTTACGCGCGAGGTCCGTCTCCCGAGACGAATGAATGACTGAAGAACAAGCACTTGAAGGGCTCACCTCGCTCACGCTGCAGGAGCTCAAGCGCAAGCCAGCCGCCGAATTGCTGGCCCTGGCGGAATCCCTCGAGATCGAGGGCGCCAACACGCTGCGCATGCAAGACATGCAGGCCGCGATCCTGAAGCACGTCGCCGAACGCGGCGTGGAGATCGGCGGCGCCGGCGTCGTGGAAATTCTGCCCGACGGCTTCGGCTTCCTGCGCTCGCCGCAATCCAATTATTTGCCTGGCCCGGACGACATCTATGTCTCGCCGCAGCAGATTCGAAAGTTCGGTCTGCGCACCGGCGATACGGTCGAAGGCCAGATCAAAGCGCCGAAGGACGGCGAACGCTATTTCGCGCTGACCAAGGTCAATTCCGTCAATTTCGAAGACCCCGAGCGCGTACGCCACAAGGTCCATTTCGACAATCTGACGCCGCTCTATCCGACCGAGCGTCTGAAGATGGAATTGGACGATCCCACCATCAAAGACAAAACCGGTCGCATCATCGACATCGTGGCCCCGATCGGCAAAGGCCAGCGCTCTCTCATCGTGGCGCAGCCGCGGACGGGTAAAACCGTCATCATGCAGAACATCGCCAAGGCAATCGAAGCCAATCACCCGGAAGTGTTCTTGATCGTGCTCTTGATCGATGAACGCCCGGAAGAAGTCACCGACATGCAGCGCAGCGTGAAGGGCGAGGTTGTCTCCTCCACCTTTGACGAGCCGGCGACGCGCCACGTCGCGGTGGCGGAAATGGTGATCGAAAAGGCCAAGCGCTTGGCCGAGCACGGCAAGGATGTCGTGATCCTGCTCGATTCCATCACGCGCCTGGGCCGCGCCTACAACACGGTTGTGCCCTCTTCGGGCAAGGTGCTGACGGGCGGCGTCGACGCCAACGCGCTGCAGCGGCCGAAGCGCTTCTTCGGCGCCGCGCGCAATCTCGAAGAAGGCGGCTCGCTCACCATCATCGCGACGGCCCTCATCGACACAGGCTCGCGCATGGACGAAGTCATCTTCGAAGAATTCAAAGGCACCGGTAACAGCGAACTTCAGCTCGACCGCAAGGTCGCCGACCGCCGCATCTTCCCGGCTATCGACGTGCTCAAGTCCGGCACGCGCAAGGACGAACTCATCACGCCGAAGGAGCACCTGCAGAAGATGTACGTGCTCCGCCGCATCCTTTCGCCGATGGGCACGCAGGACGCGATCGAGTTCCTGCTCGACAAGCTCAAGGGCTCGAAGAACAACGACGATTTCTTCCAGTCGATGAACACGTAGTCACCTGCGAAAATGCGATGGTCCAACCAAGGGGCGCGACGCAGGTCGCGCCTCTTTCGTTGCCGGTTAGTCGCCTCAAGTGCTATTCGCTCGTCAAACGAAGGAGACGTCCATGCTCAAAATCTACCACGCGCAAGGCGCGCGTTCGCTGCGCGTGCTGTGGCTCTGCGAGGAAATGGGCGTGCCGTATGAGACGGCGGAAGCCTCCTTCTTCAAACCCAGCGATGAATTCAAAGCCGTCAATCCGCTGCGCACGGTGCCGGCGATGACTGACGGCGATGTCTCCATGATCGAGTCAGTGGCGATGATGATCTACATCATGGCCAAATACGGCCCGACCGATCTCGACGTGAAGCCGCACGAAGAAGGCTATGCAGACTATCTGCAATTCCTGATGTTCGGCGAAGCCGGGATGGCCGCCTACGGCAATCCCCTCGTCGCCACGCGCTACATGGCGCCCGACGATCAGAAGGCGAATTGGACGGTCGATTATCTCAAGGGCGCGATCGCCAAGCGCCTCGCTTTCACCGCCGAGCGCTTGGGCGGCAAGCCCTACGTCGCCGCCAATCGTTTCACTGCCGCGGACATCTCCGTCGCTTACGTGATTAGCGTCGCCAAGTTCGCCGGCATCGAAGACGTGGTGCCGCCGGCGATGCAGACCTATTACGACAACCTCGCCCAGCGCCCTGCTTTCCAGCGAGCGGCGGCGGTGAAGTAACTAAGGCACGAGCACCAGACTGCCCGTCGTCTTACGCGCCTCCAGGTCGCGATGCGCTTGCACGGCGTCGGCCAGCGCATAGCGCGTCGGCGGCGCGATCTTCACGGCGCCGGAGCCGATCACTTCGAACAGATCGGCCGCCGTCTCATCAAGGTCGGCGACGCTCGCGGTGTAGTGATTGAGCGTGGGCCGTGTGAAGAAGAGCGAGCCCTTTTGCGCGAGCAGCAACGGACTGAACTCAGGCGCGGGGCCTGATGCGTTGCCATAGCTCACCATCATGCCGAGCGGACGCAGACTATCGAGCGACGCCATGAACGTGTCTTTTCCGACGCCGTCATACACAACATGCGCGCCCTCTCCGTTGGTGATTTCGCGCACGCGTTTCGCGATGTCGTCGCGCGCTTGCACGATCACATGATCGGCGCCGAGCGCTCTTGCGATCTCCGCCTTCGCATCGCTGCCAACAACAGCAATCACGATCGCGCCGAGATGCTTTGCCCATTGCACAGCGATCTGACCAACGCCGCCAGCGGCCGCGTGGATCACAACAACATCGCCGCGTTTCACGCGAAACGTCTTGCGCAAAAGATAACGCGCAGTCATGCCCTTCAACATCGCGGATGCGGCGACATCGAACGAAATTGCTTGCGGCACATGCACGGCGCGCGTTTCTGGAAGCGTGTGTGTTTCAGCATATGCGCCGACAGGCGCCGTGCCGCTTGCAACGCGATCGCCGATTTTAAATCGCGTCACGCTCTCACCGATCGCTTCAACAACGCCGGCGAATTCTTGGCCGATGCCGGTGGGCAATGGCAGTTTGTACAACCCGCTGCGATGGTAGGTGTCGATGAAGTTCACGCCGATCGCATGAATGCGCACGCGGATATCGTTCGGCTTCAGCGCTGGAGTTTCCACCTCCACGAGCCGCATCATTTCCGGTCCCCCAGTCTCCGCAACGCGAATGGCTTTCATCGATCGCTCTCCATCATTTCGCGTTGATATGGGGATCAGTTGGCCGTCGCGCACTGCATGGCGGCGAGGCCGTCGACGCCGTCGTGGGCGTCCAGGTCGCGCGACGCCTCGACTGGCCGATCGGTGGCGATGAGCTGCAGCCCCGTCTCCGCGAACGCAGCGTATTGATCGCGGCCCTCGCGCGCGAAGCGCCCGTCCCATGAATAGTCGGGATTGCCCAGCGTGCCAAACATGGCCTCCACGCCGCGTTGCGCGAGCGCGACATTGAGAGCTGCGTTCGGCTCTTCGGTGCCAGTCCAAGCCAGCACTTTGCTCAGATCAACGCCGCGCCGCTCCAACGCATCAAGATCCCTCGCTTCATCGATCGAGACCGAGAGCACCAGCTCCGGCGCCAGATTGTGCACGCGCACGGCGGCGTCATCGCTGTAGGTGATGAATATGACGCGATCCTCGGCCCCGGCGGCGCGCACTTCAGCGACCACGTCTTCGTAGGAGACGCCCCGCTTCACATCGAGCTCCAGGATCGCGCGGCCGTCGGCCCAATCCAAAGCTTCGCGGAATGTTGGCACACGCGCATCGAGCGCCTGGCCGTTTTCGTCCTCGAGCTGCAGCGCTTGGATTTCCGCGAGCGTGTGCGCACGCACGAGTCCCGTGCCGGTCGTGGTTCGATCCAGCTCGTCGTCGTGCATCAGCACCAACACGTTGTCGCGCGTGCGGGCGATGTCGATCTCAAGCAAAGCGGGCGCTTGGCGCACCGTGTTCTCGAACGTGGGGATGGCGTTCTCGGCAAAGCCGGGCGCTGGCCCGCCGCGATGCGCCGCGACGATGGTGCGCCCGCTCGTGCGGAGGCAATCAAAGAACGCGCCGACGTCGGCCGGTGCGAGCGCCTGAATCTGATCGGCGTGCGTGTTGCTCGGCGTGGCCGTCCCCGCATCGCACGCCGCCAGCGCCAACGCGCCAATCAGCAAAAGCCGCTTCATACGAGGTTCGCCTTGAAGAACGCGATGGTGCGGTCATCGGCGGCCTTCGCGTCGGCCGCATCGTAATTCTTGCCGCCTTCGCGCGTGAAGGCGTGATCGCGCTCCGGGTAGTCGTGCAGCGTGACGTGGCTGTTGCCGGCCAAGCCATCTTTCATCTGCTTTTGCGCCGGCGGCGGCACGAAGCCATCCTTGCCGGCGATGTGCAGCATCAGCGGCTGGCGGATGTTCTCGGCTTCCTTGAGGAAGTTCGGAATGTTGACGCCGTAATAGCCGACGCTGGCGTCGGCGTCCGTGCGCGTGGCCGTCAGGTAGGCCAGCAAGCCGCCCAGGCAATAGCCGACCGCCCCGACCTTGCCCCCGTCCACCAAACCGCGCGCGTGATCGATCGTGGCCTGGAGGTCCTTGATGCCGGTGTCCAGGTCGAAGCGCTTCATCAAATCCATGGCCTTGGCCCATTCGGCCTCGGATTGGTCGGTGATGTCGACGTCCTTCTCGAGCCGCCAGAACAGGTCCGGCGCGATCGCCAGGAAGCCCTGGGAGGCCAGCCAATCCGCTTTGCCGCGCATCACGGCGTTGACGCCGAAAATCTCCTGGATCGCCACCACGGCGGCCTTGGGCGCGCCCGCGGGCTTGGCCATGTACGCGCGGAACACGCCGTCCGGTCCCGCGATCTGTACCCATTCACCCATGCCTCGATCTCCATCCTGTCTTGGGGCTTCGCCAGGCGTTATAGACGCTCACAGCGACAAACGCGCGAGAGGAATTGGGGCCATGAAGTTCACCGTCAATGTCGAATGCTCGCCGGAGGAAGCGCGCCGCTTCATGGGCCTGCCGGACGTCACGCCGATCAACGAAAAGCTCGTCGAGGAGATGGGCAAGCGCATGGAGAAGAACCTCCAGCTGATGAGCGGCGAAGCGATGATGAATTCGTGGATGAGCGTCGGCACGCAAGCCCAGGACGCGTTCGTGAAGCTGATGACGAGCGGCGTCAGCGGCGCTGCTGCTTCACGTGAAAAGCCCTAATCGCGTCTTAGAGAATTTCACATGAAACGCGACACGATCGTCGCGCTCGCAACGGGCGCAGGACGCGCAGGCGTCGCCATCGTGCGCATCTCTGGTCCGCATGCGCGCGATGTGTTGCGCGCGATAACGGCGCGCGAAATTCCATCACCACGCATTGCTGCGAGACGCGCGTTTTTCGCGCCAAATACGCGTGTTTCGATCGATGATGGTCTCGCGGTGTTTTTCGAAGCACCGGCGAGCTTCACGGGCGAAGACGTTGTCGAGCTACACGTGCATGGCGGGCCGGCGGTGATCGCCGCGATCATCGACGCGTGTCTTGTACAAACTGGAGTCCGCATCGCCGAGCCTGGCGAATTCACGCGCCGCGCGTTCGAAAACGGCAAGCTCGATTTGGCCGAAGCGGAGGGGTTGGCCGATCTCGTTGACGCCGAGACCGAGGGCCAACGCCGACAAGCTTTGCGCCAAGTACGCGGCGCGCTGAGCGCGGTCTATGAAGGCTGGCGCACGCGGCTGATCGAAGCGGCGGCTTTGATCGAAGCCGAGATCGATTTCCCGGACGAAGACCTGCCGGGCGCTTTGGCCCAGCGAGCCGGGCCCATTCTCGAAGCCCTAGCCGACGACATGAGCCGGCATCTCGACGACGGCCATCGCGGCGAGCGGGTCCGCGACGGCTTCCGCATCGCCATCATCGGCCCGCCCAACGCCGGCAAGTCGAGCCTCTTAAATGCGCTAGCCCAACGCGAGGCGGCGATCGTGTCGGACATTCCCGGCACGACCCGCGACGTGGTCGAGGTCCGCCTGGTGCTGGCCGGCTACCCGGTCTGGATCGCCGACACGGCCGGGCTGCGCGAAGCGGCGGACGCGATCGAAGCCGAAGGCGTGCGCAGGGCGCTGGCGCGTGCCGAGGAGGCCGATCTGCGGATCGCCGTGGTCGAGGCCGGGGCAGACATCCCAGTCGAGGTGCAGGCGGCGCTTCAGCCCGATGACCTGCTCGTTCGCTCCAAGGCCGACAAGTATGCGGCCCACAGCTCGGGCGAGATGCTGGAGATTTCCGTCAAAACCGGCATTGGCCTGCATCTGCTGGAAACCCAGCTCAAGGCGCGCGTGGTCGAGGCGCTTGAAGGCGAAGAGGCGCCGGTGTTGACCCGCGCGCGCCACCGGCGGCTGGTGGAAGAGGCGCTAGCCGCTCTACGCCGCGCCGTGCCGGCGCTGGATGCCGGCCCAGAGCTGGCCGCCGAGGACGTCCGAGCCGCCGCCCATGCCATCGGCCGGCTCACTGGGCGGATCGATGTTGAGGATCTGTTGGGCGAGATCTTTTCCAGCTTCTGCATCGGCAAATAAGCCGCCCGGAACCGGGGGTTCCACGCGAAACAGGTTTCCGGGCCTTTAGGGCGTTCCATGTGAAACGATCCAGGATTGGAGCCTCGCGCGCGGCCCCCATTTGCGCTATTAGACGCGCCCTCCATGACCCACGAAAACACCAGCTTCGACGTCATCGTCATCGGCGGCGGCCATGCCGGCTGTGAGGCGGCTGCGGCTGCCGCGCGCCTGGGCGCGCGTACGCTGCTGTTGACCCACAAGCTCGAAACCATCGGCGAGATGAGCTGCAACCCGGCCATTGGCGGCCTGGGCAAGGGCCATCTGGTCCGCGAGATCGACGCCCTGGACGGAGTCATGGGCCGGGTGGCCGACGCCGCCGGCATCCAGTTTCGCTTGCTCAATCGCTCCAAGGGCCCGGCCGTCCGAGGCCCCCGCGCCCAGTCCGACCGCAAGCTCTATCGCCAGGCCATGCAGGCCGCACTGGCGGCGCAGGCTAACCTCACGATTGTCGCTGCGGCGGTCGAAGACCTGATCTTGTCTTCCCCCGTTTACGGGGGAAGTGGCCGCGCCAACGGCGCGGTCGAAGGGGGCGGCCCCCTCAGTCAGGCTGCGCCTGACAGCTCCCCCGTAAACGGGGGAGCAGTTTGCGGGGTGACCACCGCCGACGGCCGCGAGTTCCGCGCGCCCCGCATCGTGCTCACCACCGGCACCTTCCTGAAGGGCGTGATCCATATCGGCGACAAGCGCATCCCGGCGGGCCGCCACGGCGAGGCGCCGGCGATTGGCCTGTCGGATCGGCTCTATGCGACGGGCTTCGCGATGGGCCGGCTGAAAACCGGCACGCCGGCGCGGCTGCAATCGAGCTCGATCGATTGGGACTCGCTGGAGAAGCAATACGCTGACGACGAGCCGTCGCCGTTCTCGTTCCTGACCGACAAGATCACCAACCGCCAAGTCGCGTGCGGCGTGACGTACACCACCGCCGAGACGCACAAGATCATCGAGCAATCGCTGTCGAAGAGCGCGGTCTATTCGGGCGCCATCAGCGGGCGGGGGCCGCGCTATTGCCCCTCGATCGAAGACAAGGTCGTCCGCTTCGCCGACAAGAACGCGCATCAAATCTTCCTCGAACCGGAAGGGTTGGATGACGATACGGTCTATCCGAACGGCATCAGCACCTCGCTGCCGGAGGATGTGCAGGAGCAATTCATCCGCACGATCCCTGGGCTCGAGCATGTCGTCATCAAGCGGCACGCCTATGCGATCGAGTACGATTACGTCGATCCGCGCGAATTGCTGCCGACGCTGGAGACGAAGCGCATCGCCGGCCTCTATCTCGCGGGGCAGATCAACGGCACGACCGGCTACGAAGAAGCGGCGGCTCAAGGTCTGATCGCGGGTCTCAACGCGGCGCGCGCCGCTGGCGGGGGCGCGCCGTTCGAGATCACGCGCGCAGAGGGCTATATCGGCGTGATGATCGATGACCTCGTCACGCGCGGCGTCACCGAACCCTATCGCATGTTCACGTCGCGCGCCGAGTATCGTCTGTCGCTGCGCGCCGATAACGCTGACCAAAGGCTCACGCCAAAAGGCATTGAGCTGGGATGCGTCGGCGCCGAGCGCGCGCGCAAATTCGCCGACAAAATGCGGGAAATCGAAGCCGCGCGTGCGCTCGCGAAATCGCTACAGCTGACGCCGGCGCAAGCCGAAGCGCGCGGGCTCAAGGTGAACCAAGATGGCCAACGCCGCGATGCGTTGCAGCTCTTGGCGTATCCGTCGATCAGCTACGATCAGCTCGGCGCCATCTGGCCCGAGCTTGTATCTCTCTCGCGCCAAGCGCGCGAGCAGCTTGAAATCGATGCGATGTATTCGGGCTATCTCGACCGCCAGGCGCTCGATGTTGCCGCCTTCAAACGCGACGAAGATTTGCGTCTCGATCCCGCGCTCGACTACGCAAGCGTCGGCGGTCTTTCGAACGAAGTGCGCGAGAAGCTGTCGCGCGCCAAGCCCGTCACGCTCGGCCAAGCCTCGCGCATTGAAGGCGTCACGCCGGGCGCGCTCACGGCGTTGCTGGCGCATGTAAAGCGCGAACAGAGGAAGCGGGCATGAGCCTGAAGCGAGACACGCTCTTCATCCTGCGCGCGCCGTTCGAGGACGCAGCGCTTGAGGGGACCTGGTTCTGCACCGCGTGCGCGACGATGGAAGGCGCGTTGCTCGCCAACCCGCATTGGGCCGCGCGCATCGATGTAAAGCGCATGCCGTTCCCGCGGCCGCGTCATGACATCATCGTGCTGATCGGCGAAGAGAACCAATCGATGCCGGTGCTCGTGCTGGCTGATGGTTCGACGCCACCGTCGGACGCCAAGGCGTTCGAGGGCCGGTACTTCCTTGATGAGCCTAAGCCCATCACACGCTACCTCGCCGCCACGTACGGCGGGGCGGGGCCGCATCCGTGAGCTACGGCCGCATTCATGCTCCCCCGCGTGCGGGGGAGCTGCCGAGCGCAGCGAGGCTGAGGGGGGCGTCGCCAACTTCCCCCTCCGTCGCCTTCGGCGACACCTCCCCCGCACGCGGGGGAGGATGGACGTGAGCTACGGCCTGGCGGAATTCACGCGTGACCTTGGGCTGCCGGTTTCACAAGAAACAGCTCAACGGCTGGAAACCTTTCGCCGGCTGCTGGCGGAGTGGAACGAGCACACCAATTTGGTCGGCCCAAAGGAGCTTGATCTCTTCTGGTCGCGCCACGCGCTCGATAGCGCCCAGCTGCTTCGCCTTGCGCCGGATGCCAAGCGCTGGATCGACCTTGGCTCTGGCGCCGGGTTCCCGGCGCTCGTGCTGGCCTGCTTCCTGGCCGAGCGTGAGGGCGCCAGCGTCCACATGGTGGAATCCATCGGCAAAAAGGCCCGGTTCCTTGATGAGGTAATCCAGGCCGCGGGCTTGCCCGCGCAGGTTTTCAACATGCGGATCGAGGATTTCGGCGGTGGGTCCGGACGGTATGATGTGGTGACGGCCCGCGCCCTCGCGCCCTTGAACCGACTCATCCCCTATGCGAAGCCGATTCTCGATCGCGGCGCGCAAGGTCTCTTCCATAAAGGCGCTGACCTAGACGCCGAGATGGCCGCCGCGAACGACGCTCTAAATGGTGGGGCGTACCGGGCAGAAGTGCTGGAGAGCCTGAGCGATCCGCGCGGCCGCATTGTTCGTGTCACGAAGGCGTCCGCGCGTTCCTAAGGCTCCGAGAAGGAGTGGTGGGACATGCGCGCTTTGGCGATCGCCAACCAGAAGGGCGGGGTGGGCAAGACAACCACCGCCATCAATCTCGGCACCGCTTTGGCGGCTGCGGGCAAGAGCGTGTTGATCTTCGACACCGACCCGCAGGGCAACGCCTCGACCGGCATCGACATCCATCCGCAGGATCGCAAGATCACGTCCTATGATGTGCTGGTCGGCAATCATCCGTTGTCCAAGGCGATCATGCCGACGAAGGTGCCGAACCTCTACATTTCGCCAGGCGATGCGAACCTCTCGGGCGTCGAAACCGAATTGATGGCCGGCGGCCGCGCGCAATTTCGCTTGCGCGATGCGGTGGCGCAATTTCGCGCGGAATCGCAGCTCAACATCGATTACATGCTGATCGATTGCCCGCCGTCGCTGAACGTGCTGACGGTGAACGCGCTCACGGCCGCTGATGCTGTGTTGGTGCCGCTGCAAGCGGAATACTTCGCGCTCGAAGGGCTCGCGCAATTGGTGGCGACCATCAATGCGGTGAAGGCCAATCTCAACACCACGCTTGAGATCCAAGGCGTGGTGCTGACGATGTACGACAAGCGCACCACGCTGAGCGAGCAGGTGGCCAACGAAGTGCGCACGCACTTCCCGGACAAAGTCTATGAAACCGTGATCCCGCGAAACGTGCGGATCAGCGAAGCGCCGAGCCACGGGCTGCCGGCGATCATCTATGATCAGAACGCCTCGGGTAGCAAAGCGTACATCCAGCTTGCCAAAGAGCTGATCGAACGGGAGCGCAATCTACAGGCGGCGTAGATTCCGGTGGGAAATTTTTACCCGCAGGTAAGACCTGCCTAGCGAAAATTTAAGCATACCGATTCGGGGTCGGGTAGGAGCAGGGCATGAGCGATTTAAGACCACGGGGGCTGGGGCGCGGGCTGTCAGCATTGCTGGGCGAGCCTGTCCGCACCGAGCCGCCGGCCGCTCAGCCAACGCCCGCGAATGCCTGGGCCCAACCGCAACCCGAACCGCCGCGCGCGCCGATCGAGCCGCCGCGCAATGTGTTCGAGCTGCCAATCGCCGCCAACGCCCAGCCGCAACCCGCCCCGGCGCCCGCCGCGCCGAGTTCAGTGTTCGGCGAGCCGGCCGCACCGCCGGCGGCGCCTGTTGCGCCCATCACGCCTGCTCCGGCTCCGACCCAGGCCGCCGCAGGGGAGACCGGCCCGCGCTCCATCTCGATCGATCTGGTTCAACGCAACCCGCAACAGCCGCGCAAGCATTTCGACGAAGCCGACCTGACCGAGCTGTCGAATTCGATCCGCACGCACGGCGTGCTGCAACCGATCCTCGTGCGCCCGATCGCCGATGGCCGGTTCGAGATCGTCGCCGGCGAACGTCGCTGGCGCGCCGCCCAACGCGCGGGCCTGCACACGATCCCCGCCGTGGTGCGTGAGCTCAACGAAGTTGAAGTCGTCGAGATCGCCATCGTCGAAAACGTGCAGCGCACGGATCTGAACCCGATCGAAGAGGCGCAAGGCTTCCAAGCTTTGATCGATCGCTTCGGCCGTACGCAGGAAGAGATCGCCGAAGCCGTCGGCAAGTCGCGCCCGCACATCGCCAACATGCTGCGCCTGCTGAAGTTGCCGGACGATCTGCAGGAGATGGTGCGCGACGGTCGCCTCAGCTCAGGCCACGCCCGCGCCATTCTCACCGCGCCCGATCCGCGCGGCCTGGCGCAGCGTGTGTTGAGCGAAGGCTTGAATGTGCGCGAAGTGGAACGACTCGCGCAGCAAGCCAAGGACGAAAAGCACGGCCCGCGCGTGGCGGTCGCCGCGCCCGCTAGTGTCGAGAAAAGCGCCGACACGCGCGCGCTGGAGCAAAGCCTGTCGAACGCACTTGGCCTCGAAGTGACGATCAATGATCGCAACGGCGCTGGCGAGGTCCGGATCAGCTACAAGACGCTCGAACAGCTCGACGACGTGATGCGTCGTCTGCGCGGCGGCTTCTAAGCTTCGGGAGGAAGCCCGGCCCAGCAAAGGGCAGGGCGGATCGTGAAACGTCGAAGGGCGCGGTGTTGGCCACCGCGCCCTTCTTCTTGGACCTCGCCAAGTTCATCGCAGGGAGCTGTGCGATGACCTTTAAGCGATTTGGTTGAGCGCGCTCATCGCGAACGGCGCGGCGGCCAGGAAGGCGAAGACCAGGGCGTAGAGTCTGGCGACGGCCGGCTTGGCGGCGGTTGCGAAGCTTGCGGCGGCGGCTTGGGCGGCTTGCGGATGCATGGGTGTTTCCCTCGGCTTTCGATTGCGGCTTAGGCGACGATCTGCGCGGCTTGGTTCAGCGTGGCGTAGGCGAACGGCGCGAACGTCAAAGCGGCGATGATCAGGCTGTAGAACTTGGCGGTCATTGGTCTTGCTCCCGGAAGCCCGTCGCTTCCATGAGCAAGACCTTATGACCGCCGTCTAAGGGCCGCCGTGACGCCAGTCACAGCAACCCACCTTTGGCCTAAGCCGCTCGGCGGGCGCTAACGCAACACCTCCACCGCGTCGACGACCTGCACGTCGGTCATCATGCGCAGATAGGCGTCGAACCATGGCTTGTGCGCAGACCCTGTGATCACCAGCACCCGGGCGCCAGGCTGATGGCTGATAACCTCACGGATGTTGGCGACCTGGCGCAGGTTTCGGGTTTCCCATTCGGCGACCCGCGTGCGACCAACATGATTGGGGCTCGCCCGGTTGATCATCGAAAGCCATTGACCGTTCGCGTCCGTGATCCCTACCGCCGGCGTGTTGAGCATTTGATAGGTCTGCAGCGCCTGGCGCGGCGTGCGCAGATTGCTCGACGCCTCGCGGAGCGGCGTGAACGCGGGGTCGGCCATGAGGTCGGTGAGCCAAGGTTCCGCGAAAAACGCTTCAAGGTCCGCGCTGCGCGCGAGTATCACGTCATCGCTTGCGTGATCGTCGATAGGATAGACGCGCTCAAGCCCGAGGCGGACGGCGAGACGGGCGCCGATCATGTGATTTTCGTTACGCCGCTCGCGATCATACAGGGCGAATTCCGTGATGAGGCGCTGGATAACGCCGTCGCCCTCGACCCGCTCGGCGGGCGGAAGTCTCCACCATTGCACCAAAGCCGAATTGAGATCGCCTGAGGCGACAAAGAGCGCCGCCAGCCGCCGGCGCTGCGCGGGCGTCGGCTCCTCCGGCCACGTCGCAAGCGTGCGCCGCACCTCAGCTTCGGCCTCGGCCATATCGAGCTGGAGATCGTAGCGCGTCATGGTCGAGAGCATCATGAGATAGCCGCCATAAGTGGTGGCGACTTCCGGATAGATTTCGCGATAGGTCCACAGCGTTTGGATCGACTCGCCTGACAGGCCTTCAATGGCGATGATGTCGGGGCGAAACGCCTCAAGGCGCTGCAGCAGCGGTTCGAGCACGGCGGGGTCGAAATTGCTTGGCGCGCCGCTCAGGTGCGGGGAGCCGAGCACCATGACTTGCGTGCGTTCGCCTACGATTTGATCTTGGTAGGTGCGCGGATCGAATGGCTGGGCGGCGGCGTGTGAAATTGCGCCGACCGCGACTAAAGCCGCGGCGGCAAGAATGAAGGTTTTCAATGCGGGGTCCTCCCTCCGTGATGAAGGGAGGACGCCCGCTGCCGCCGCTTTGGATGCAGCGGCGCTCAGATTTGCGACGGTTCAGGGTCTTTTTCGCCGCGTGAAACAACGGTCGCGACCACGAGATCGCCGGTCACGTTGAGCGTGGTGCGGCACATATCGAGGAAGCGGTCGACGCCGAGGATGAGGCCAATGCCTTCCGGGGGAATGCCGACCATCACCAGGATCATCGCGATCACCGGCAGCGAGCCCGCGGGCACGCCGGCGGTGCCGATGCCGCCCAGGATGCAGACCAGCATGACGATGACTTGCTGGCTGAGGGAGAGCTCGACGCCGAAGAATTGCGCCAGGAAGAGAACGGTGACGCCTTCGAACAGAGCGGTGCCGTTCTGGTTGGCGGTGGCGCCGACGGTGAGCACGAAGCGCGCGATCTTGCGCGGCAGGTTGAGCTCAGTCTCCGCCGCGCGCAGCGAGACGGGGAGGGTGGCGTTCGACGACGCGGTCGAGAACGCGACGACGATGGGTTCGCGGACATGGCCAAAGAATTTGAGCGGGTTGCGGCCCGCGAGCAGCCAAATGCACAGCGGATAGATAACGAACATATGGATCGCCATCGCGCCGACGGCGACGCCGACGAAGGCGGCCAAGCGGATCATCAGGTCCCAGCCGAACAGCGCCGCCAGATTGAACATCAAGCAGGCGATGGCGATGGGCGCGAGTTTGATGACGATGTTGATGAGCTTCATCATCACTTCGAAAATGCCCGCGATGGTCAGTTGCAGCTGATCCGTCGCTGGCGTGCGCACCAGCACAAGGCCAATGCCGAACAGCAGCGCGAACACCATCACCGGCAAAACCAGGTTGGCGCTCGCGGCGGCGAAGACGTTTTGCGGGATGAGGTCGAGGAAGAATTGGCCGAGCTGCACGCTTTCCGGCGCGTTCTCGACAATCCCGGCCGCGCCCTCGGCGCCTTGGGCCAAGAGTTGTTGCGCCAGCACCGGATCGACGCCGTCGCCCGGCCGCAACGCGTTGACCATGCCCAGGCCGATCAGCACCGCGATGGTGGAGATCACCACCGTCATCATCAGCGTCTTCCAGCCGACGCGGCCGAGCGCGCCGAGATCGCCCATTTCCGCAACGCCAACCACGAGCGCGCTGAACAAGAGCGGCAGCACCAGCATGAAGAGCAAGCGCAGGAAGATTTGACCTAGCGGGCCGGTGATGTTGGCGGTGAGCCATTCCACCCACGGCGCGTCGCCGCCGACATTCATGTTGACCCAAAGCCCGGCGCCGAGGCCCACGGCGAAGCCCAGCAGCATCAGAACATGGAGCGGGATGCCGCCCTTTTTGGTCGCTTCGGTCATGGCGCTCCCCGCACTTTGGTGTGTTCGTGGCTAGCGACGTAGGGGCAGGGGATCAAGCGCACTGTTGGTTCCGTGAGCTAGACAGCGTTTCGCCGGAGGCGTTCAATGCTGCAAAACACAATAGGGAGCGGTCATGAGACGAATGGCGGTGGCGGTGGCCACGGGGGTCGCTTTGGCTTTGGCCGCTTGCGGGCCGTCCGGACCGGCCGCGGTGAACGAGGCGCGCATCGTCGCCGCCGACCGCGAGCCCGGCAATTGGCTGACGCATGGGCGCACTTATTCCGAGGATCGCTTCTCGCCGCTGACCGATATTAACGCGGAAAATGTGAGCGAGCTTGGTCTCGCCTGGACCTACGAGATGCGCATGCCGCGCGGCGCCGAAGCGACGCCGATCGTGGTCGATGGCGTGATGTACGTCACCTCCGCCTGGAGCATCGTCTATGCGCTGAACGCCGCGACAGGGGAGGAGCTCTGGGTGTTCGACCCCGAGGTGCCGCATGAACGTGGCGCTTCTGCTTGTTGCGACGTTGGCAATCGCGGCGTCACGGTGTGGAACGGCAAAGTCTATGTCGGCACGCTCGATGGTCGACTGATTGCATTGAACGCGCGCGACGGCGCGAAGGTTTGGGAGGTCGTCACTGTCGATCAATCGCGCCCCTACACGATTACGGGCGCGCCGCGCGCCGCGCGTGGCCTCATCTATATCGGCAATGGCGGCGCCGAATTCGGCGTGCGTGGTTATGTGAGCGCCTATGACGCCGAGACCGGCGAGCTGCGCTGGCGCTTCTACACAACGCCCAATCCGCGCGAAGTCGACAACGCCGCCTCCGACTCCGTGCGCGACACCGCGCTCGCGACATGGAATCCGACAGCCGGCGCCTGGCTTGAGAGCGGCGGCGGCGGCACGGCGTGGGATGCGATCGTATATGATCACGAGACCGACACGCTCTGGATCGGCGTCGGCAATGGGTCGCCGTGGAACCGCGACATTCGTTCGCCAAACATCGAAGGTCGCAACAACGACAATCTGTTTCTCTCGTCCGTTGTGGGCGTCGATCCCGACACGGGCGCTTACAAGTGCCATTATCAGGAGACGCCAGGGGAGACCTGGGATTACACCGCGACCCAGCCGATCATTCTGAGCACGCTGCAAATCGGCGGGCAGGAGCGCCGCGTTCTGATGCACGCGCCGAAAAACGGCTTCTTCTATGTGATCGATCGCGACAATTGCGGGCTGATCTCGGCCGGCTCGATCGCGACGCAGACGTGGGCGAGCGGTGTGGACATGAGCACCGGGCGGCCGATCGAGAATGCCGAGGCGCGCTATGCGTCCGGCACAGCGATCGTGCTGCCGTCGCCGTTCGGCGCGCACAATTGGCACCCGATGTCGATGTCGCGCGACACCGGCCTCGTTTATATCCCGGTGCAGGAGCTGGCGCAGGATTACACCGCCGATCCGGCCTTCGTGTATCGCCCGGGCCGCTGGAATACGGGCACGGTGCATGCGGCGTTGCCGACAGATCGCGCCACGCGCGCGGCGATCCGCAATTCGATGCAAGGCTTCCTGCTGGCGTGGGACCCGGTGAATCAACGTGAAGCTTGGCGCGTGCCGCTTGGCACGCCGTGGAACGGCGGCACATTGGCGACGGCGGGCAATCTCGTTTTCCAAGGCACGCTGACGGGCCGCTTCCGCGCTTACAATGCGCAGACCGGCGCTCAGCTTTGGGATTACGACAACCAAGCCGCGACCATGGGCGGGCCGATCACGTACTCGGTCGATGGTGTGCAATATGTCGCCTCGCTTGCCTCTTATGGGACGCTTTGGTTCCTGCCGGTTGGCTTCGGCATCGCCGATCCGCCGCGTGAGCCTGTGAATGCGCGGGTCAACGTGTTCCGTATTGGCGGCACGGCGAGTTTGCCGACGCGCGAATTGGTGCGCCTGCCGATGGAGCGGCCGCCGACCCTGCGCGTCTCGCAAGCCGTGATCGCGCGCGGCTCGGCGGCGTACGGCGCCTTCTGCGGCGTCTGCCACGGCTCGGGCGCGACCTCGGGCGGCGTGCTGCCTGATCTCCGCCGCGCGCCATCGCTGCAGGATGCGAGCGTCTGGCGCGACACCGTGCACGGCGCGCGCGCCGCCAACGGCATGCCGGATTTCAGCCAATGGGTCAGCGCCAGCGACGCCGAAGCCATCCGCGCCTATGTCGCCAGCGAAGCGCAGGTGCTGTACGCCGAGGAGCAACGCGCGAATTAGGCGCGCGTCCGCATTGGCCTTGCGGCCTTCGAAAACTTTGGCCCGAGGAGGGCCGGAGACGCGGGATTGCGCGTCGTAAGAAGGGCGCCGTTGGCTCGGCGCTTATGACGCGTAAACCCGCGTCTCCGCGATTGTTCGAGGCGTCGGCTCCGCTGCGGGCGTTTTTTCACACCAGAGAGACGGACCGCCGACGGCGTGCGGCATGTCGTGTTCGCGACATTGCCGGTGCGCTCCCGCTGTTAGCAGCGGGCTTCGAACATCAGCGCCATCGCGGCTGACGGAGCGATGCGCCAAGCGGCAAGCCTGCATGACGCGCCCGACCCGGGCCGCTACCCCCGCACATCCGGCGCGCACCTTGAACGCGCTTGATCCGAATGGCCGCGCAAAGTTCGCGGCAGGCGGAGGAGCGTTGATGTTTCACGCTCAATCGCATCGCCGCCGCGTCGGTTCGAACAGGGTACCAACTGCCCTCCTGCGGAGGCGATGGCGGGAGAATACGGGCGGTGGGGGAGGGGTTGAATAGATTTTTTTGAAGGCGCGCTGGTCGATGTGGGCGCGGCGTGGACGGGTCCGCAAGTGCGCACGAAGCGGGCATTCCGCACGTCAGGCGCATAAGGCTGGAATTCGCCGAAGATGGACATTGCGTGGGTATCACGGACCAGACAAATTCTTCAGCCTGAAAGGGGGTGCGCGGCATGTGGAGGTTTCTCTCGGGGTGGCTTGCAGCCACGCTCTTAGGGGCGGCTCTGAAGACGATATTTGATATAGTTTTGTTCGCATCAGTGTTTGCAACGGCGGTGCATCAGACTCCCGCAGCATCCGATCTGCCGAACGCAGGGAATGCACTTCTAGCGACGGTGCTCTCCTACGCGATTGATTTCCTGCTGGGCTTTGCGGTTGCATTTCTACTCTCCCGCCGATTTCCCGCCGCTCACCTCGGCATCTTCATGATCGCTGGCCCCCTCGCTCTAATCGCGCCAAGGCTCATTTTTGTTGGTCCAGCATTTCTCGCCCTGCTCTGGCAGAACACGCTGGCCGAAATCGCAATCGGCTCAATTGCGGGATTGATTTGCGGCTGGATCGTAAGACCACGAGAAGCCGAGCCTACATCCGCATAGGGCCAATTATAGCCGCTCGGACAAATGCATACCAATGGCCGCTTCGGCGGCGCGGGAAAACGGCAAGGTCCGCCTGTGCCCGAAGAGGGGACGGCGTGGCGTGCTGGGGACGGTCACACGGCTTTTGAGCCGCGCGGGCCGTTCAATTGGAGGAGACGGAAGTTCAGCGCCGCCGCAACGCTCAAGACAAAGAACACGACCAGGGCGAGTGTCGAGGACAACGCCAAAGGAGACACCTCGTGGTTATGGACGCGCCAGACTAAGGCGCGCATGCGCATCGGGTCGATGCAGACTTTCGTGCAACGGCGCGCGACATGGCGCGTAGGCTCACTGGCCCTCGTCGGTGATGTGGTGCCCACATGTCGTTTGGTCCGCGGCGGCGCCGCTCACGCTCACCAGCACGGTAGCCGTTCGTTGGCGGTCGACGCCCGCGATGGCGCACGGTCGATCGTCCCGTATCTCCAAAAGGAGACCGCGCCCACCGGACTGAGCGCGATACCTCGTGCCATTCCAGCGCGGGAAGCTTGCTTCGACGTCGTTGAAGCGGAGCTCTTCGGCGCCCGAAATGACGACCACGCTGTCATTCGAATAGATGCGAACGATAGGCGCGCCCGTCGTCGCGACAGTCTGAAAGACCAGCCGCGGTTCGTCGCGCGGCGGTCCGCTGGCGCAGGCGGCGGCGCACAGAAGCGCCAATGCTGAGGAAAAGTGCTTATTCAAGTCGCCTCACCGCCTAACTTCACCCGGGCAACGCCGTTCACGATCAGCATCGGCGCGAGGGCCGCAGCCTGCAACACCAAATTAGCGCGATGTGACCGCCATGTGGCGTTGACAGGTCCGCGCCGGTGCTTGGTAAGTTCAACGCGCGAATGGGGCATTTTTCGATCGCGGCTTCGCGGGCTGGATTCATGTGGAACCGATTTCACCGAAACGTTCGGGGCTCCGCCTTGATCGTGACCATTGCGCTTCTCAGCGCCTGCGCGACGGCGCCGCCGATTGCGCGCCATGCGCTCGTGGGTCAGTGGCGCCAGGCGGAACATGAGTGCGGCATGGCGCTGGACGTTCGAGAATTGGAGTTCCATGCCGATGGCCGCTTCAGCGTCACGTGGCGGCCGTTCGAGACGTATCGCGATTATTGGGGGCGCTGGAGCTTCGATGAGCGCACCCGCGAACTCGCGCTCGTCATGGAAGGTGGCAACAATCGGCCGGCAGATTTCGTGGGACGAGGACGGATCAGGCTCGCCGATGGCGCCTTGCATCTCGGCGAAATTTCCCTGGGCTCGGCCTATGGAAGAGGGCCGTGCCCGGCGTCGTTTCGCCCGATGCAATCGCGTTAGCCGCATGGCGCGGAGAAACGCGAACGGCGCGAAGCGGGCGAAAGCGGATTTACCGACGAAGATCTGCGCCGCATGTGCGCGTCCGTTTGCGTGGCGCAAGAAATGGGCGCGGGATTGGGCGCAGGTGCTTCTGCTCGGACAAGTGCCGCGCGGCCGGCGCGAAATCCTAGCGCCGCACTCACCGCATCAACAAATCCGCATAGCGTTGCCGCAGCACTTTCTTGTCGATCTTGCCGGTGGCGGTGAGGGGGATGGTGTCGAAGAGGATGGCGTCGGGGCTCCACCATTTGACGATGCGCGGGGCGAGGAAGGCGCGCACGTCGTCTTCGCTCACATTGGCGCCGGCGTGAGTTTCGAGCACGAGGATCGGGCGCTCTTCCCATTTGGGATGCGGCACGCCGACGACGGCGGCGATGCGCACGCCAGGGCAGGCGACGGCCGCGTTCTCCAGATCGATCGATGAAATCCACTCGCCGCCGGATTTGATCACGTCCTTCTTGCGATCGGTGATGCGCATGAAGCCGAACGCGTCGAGCGTGGCGATGTCGCCGGTGTCGAACCAGCCGTCGGAATCGGTGACGTCTTTGTCGCCGCGATAATAACGTTGGATGGTCCAGGGGCCGCGCACCATCAGAGCGCCGGAGGTTTCGCCGTCATGCGGGGCCTCGGCGCCGTTCTCGTCGACGATCTTGAGCTCGATGCCGAATTGGAGGCGGCCTTGGCGGGTCCAGATGGCTTCGTCGAGCTTGTCTTCACCGAGGGCGGCAAGTGCGGGCGTCGGCGTGGCGATGACGCCGAGCGGGGCGGTTTCGGTCATGCCCCAAATTTGCAGCACGCGGACGCCGTAATCCTTCTTGAACGTCTCGGCCATGGCGCGCGGCACGGCTGAGCCGCCAATGACGACGCGCTGCAGCTTGCCGGGCGTTTGCCCGGTCTGCTTCAGATGCGCGAGATACATGGTCCAGATCGTCGGCACGCCGCCTGAGAAGGTGACGCCCTCGTTGACGATCAGCTCTTGCAGGCTTGCGCCATCCATGCGGTCGCACGGCATGACCAGCTTGCAGCCATTGATGGGCGCGGCGAACGGCAGACCCCAAGCCGAGGCGTGATAAAGCGATGAGCAGGGCATGACGACGTCGAACGCGTCGAAACCGAAGGCGCTGTTGAGGCCGGAGGCCATCGCATGCAGGACGATCCCGCGATGCGAGTAGAGTACGCCTTTGGGATCGCCGGTGGTGCCGGACGTGTAGCAGAGCATGGCGCCGGCGTTTTCGTCGATGCTGGGCCAGACGAAGGCGTCGTCGTTTTCGGCGGCGAGCAAATCCTCATAGCAGAGCGCGCCGACGGCGCCGGCTTCGTGCGCGCTAGCATCGCTCAGCATGATGAAGGTCTTGACGGTTTTCATGCCGGGCCGGAGCCGCTCAACAAGAGCGAGGAAGCTCTTGTCGAACAGCAGCACTTCGGCTTCGGCGTGATTGAGGATGAAGTCGATCTGCTCGTCGAACAGGCGGGGATTGACGGTGTTGAGCACCGCGCCCAGGCCGGGCACGGCGTAGAAGAGTTCGAAATGCCGATGCGTATTCCAGGCGAGCGTGGCGACGCGGTCGCCGGATTTGACGCCGAGACGCTGCAGCGCCTTGGCGGCGCGTTCGGCGCGGGCGAGCGCGTCGCGATAGGTGAGGCGGGTGAGCGGCTCGTCGATGAGCCGTGAAACAATCTCCACGCCGCCATGCGCGGTCGCGGCGAATTTGAGGATGTCGATAATCTGCAGCGGCTTGGGCTGCATCAGGCCTGGGATCATGTGTGGCGTGCTCCGCGCGCAGTGTGGGCCAGCGCGCGCGGATCGCCAAGGGTGAGGCGCGGGCCCTAGCCGCCCAAACGCACGCCCAGACGCGAGATCGCGTGCACGAAATTGTTGGGGGCGATGTCGATGTCGCCGGTCCAGGTGGCGTTGGGGTGGCGGGCGAGGATTTGGCGGTAGGCTTCCTCAAGCTGGATTTGCGCCACGCGTTTGCCGAGGCAGACGTGCGGGCCGTAGCCGAAGGCGATGTGTTTATCCGCGTTGGCGCGTTCGACATTGAGGGCGTCCGGATTGTCGAACATGGCGGGGTCGCGGTTGGCGGCGCCGTAATACATCAGCACCTTCTCGCCCTCGGCGATGTCTTGGCCGGCGATCTCTGTGTCGCGCGTGGCGGTGCGGCGCATATAGATGACGGGGCTGACCATGCGGATGAATTCGTTGGCGGCGTTGGCCATGAGCTCAGGCTGGGCCACAAGCTTGGCGCGCTGATCCGGGAATTCGGTGAGCAAGCGCATGGCGCCGGAGAGCGTGTTGCGCGTGGTGTCATTGCCGGCGAACACGATCAAGAGCCAGGAGCCGTCGAGATATTCATCGGCCAGCAATTCGCCGTCGAGCTTGGCGTTGGCGATGGCGGTGAGCAAATCCTCGCGCGGCTCGGCGCGGCGCTTCTTCAGGATGTCGCGGCCGTAAGCGAACATCTCTTCGACATTGCTGTTGAAGGCGCCGATGAAGGTGAGGAGGTCTGGCGAGAGCTGCAGCGTGCCGACGCGCTGTTGCATGGCGAGGTCTTGCGCGCGCTCCAGATAGTGCATCCATTCGAGGAATTTGGGGCGGTCCGGCTCTGGGACGCCGAGCAATTCGCAGAGCGTGTAGAGCGGCAGGCGCGCGGAGAAATGCTCGACCATGTCGATCTCTTCGCCCGCGTGCGGGGCCATGGCGTCGAGCAGACTGGTGACTTCCTGCGCGATGCGGCCCTTCAGCTTGTCCAGATATTTCGGCGTGAAGAACGCCATATGCTCGCGGCGCAATTCGAGGTGCCAGGGTGCGTCCATATTGATCATGGCGTCGAGCGAGGCGCGCGTGAGCAGGGGATGGCCCTGCTCCGGCTTCGGCGTGCCCATGAGGATGCCGCCGCGTTGCGAGGAGAAAGTCTGTGGGTCTGAATTGACCTTCATCACGTCGGCGTAGCGCGTGACCACCCAGAAGCCGGCGCCGCTGATGGGTTCGTCCACCCAAGCCACGGGCGCATGCTCGCGCAGATCGCGGTAGAGCGCATAGGGCTGCCCCTTGGTGAAGACCTTGATGTCGGTCAGCGCCGTTGCGTCAACCTGCTTGTTGCGCGCGGCGAAGTTCGGACCGGGACGACCCTCGACGGCGGTTTGACTGATCAATTGCATCGGGCGCTCCAAATCGTGTTGCGGGGAAACTAGGCCGCCGCGGCCCGCGTGCAAGCGTGGACGTGAGGGCCGCGTTGGCGCACCATGCGCTGACGTACGGAGAGGGTGACGATGTTCGAAGGCAAGACTTGGTGGATCACGGGCGCGTCGTCGGGCATCGGCGCGGCGTTGGCGGAGGCGCTGGCGGCCAAGGGCGCGCGCCTGATCCTGTCGGGACGCAACGAAGCGGCGTTGCGCGATGTGGCGGCGCGCGTACCGACGGAGACTCTGATCCTGCCGTTCGAGGCGACGGATTTCGCGCGCGTGCCGGACATGGTGCAACAGGCCTGGTCGTGGCGCGGGCGGGTTGACGGCCTAGTGAACAATGCCGGCATCTCGCAGCGCTCGTTGGCGGTCGATACCGCGTTCGAAGTGTATGAGCGCATCATCGCCGTCGATCTGATGGCGCCGATCCGGCTAACGCAGGCGCTGTTGCCGCTTATGGTGCGCGCGGGCGGCGGGCATCTGGTGGCGATTTCCAGTGTGGCCGGCATTGTCGGCGCCCCGCTGCGGGCGGCGTACAGCGCGGCCAAGGCTGGCATCATTGGCTATCATGACAGCGTGCGCGCGGAGACGACGCATCAGGGCATGAAGGTGCTGGTGGTCGCGCCGGGCTCGGTGAAGACGAACGTGTCGAAGAACGCACTCGACGGCAAAGCGCAGACGCGGGGCTTCAGCGATACGGCGATCGACAATGGGATGCCCGCCGACGTCGCCGCGAACACAATAGTCGATGCGCTGGAGAAGGGAACGCGCGAGCTTATCCTAGCGGAAGGCATGGAAGCGATGGGCGCGGCGCTGCGGCGGAGCAATCCCGATCAATTGTTCGACGTGATGGCGAAACTTGTTGCCGATGGTTACGCCAAGAAGCTTGGCGCGGAGTGAGGCTTTGCGCTGGGCGCGCGGGGCGCCTATCAAGAGCGCATGAGTTCGCTTGCTGATGTTGTCGCCGCGCTCGCTCCGGAGGGGGAGAGCTTTGCCATTGATGCGCCCGAAGCTTGGGCGCAAGGCCGCACGCTCTATGGCGGCATGACGGCGGCGCTTGGCTATGAAGCTTTGAAGCGCACGCACGGCGCGCTGCCGCCGCTGCGGTCGGCGCAATTCACTTTCGTTGGCCCTGCTTCGGGACGCCTGCGGTTCGCCTCGCCCCTGCTGCGGCGCGGGCGGTCGTCGGCGATCTTCGCCAGCGAATGCGTGAATGATGAGGGCGCGGTGGCGCGGGCAGTGTTCGTGTTTGGCGGCGCCCGCGACAGCCAGGTCGCGCACAATTATCTGCCGATGCCGGCTGTGGCGCCGGCCGCCGATTTGAAGCCGTTCCGCAAAGAGGGCGGCAATGCCCCGCCCGGCTTCTGGAATAATTTCGAGACGCGTCTCGCCGCTGGCGGTCGCCTCCTGGAGCAGAGCGCGCCGCGGCCGGAATTCAGCGTTTGGACGCGCTTCCTCAATCCCGGCGACGCTGATCCGAACACGGCCCTGCTCGCGCTTGCTGATTGCCTGCCGCCGGCGGCGATGGTGCATTTTCCGAAGCCCGCGCCGATCAGCACCATGACCTGGACGGTCGATGTGATGGCGCCGCTGGAGCGGCTCGATGCGTGGCACCTGCTCTGGGCGTCGAGCGAGCAGGCCGGCGAGGGCTATTCGATGCAAGCGATGACGTTGTGGGACGACGCGGGCAAGCCGCTCGCCGTTGGCCGTCAGGCTGTGGCGATCTTCGTCTAAGTGTAGCGCTTCGAGCTGCGCTGTTCGCCGATGTCGGCGTCGACTTTCTCCGCGCCGGCATAGCCGGTGATGCGATCGGCGACGAACGGATTGGTTTGACGTTCGCGGCCGAAGGTGGATGTGGGGCCATGCCCCGGCACGAACGCCATGTCCTCGCCCAAGGGCCAAAGCTTCTGCGTGATCGAGTCGATCAATTGCTGATGATTGCCCTGCGGAAAATCGGTGCGGCCGATCGAGCCGGCGAACAAGACGTCGCCGACGAAGGCGATGCGCGCGTCCTTGTTATGGATCACGACGTGGCCGGGCGTGTGGCCCGGCGTATGCGACACGTCGAAATGCACGCCTTCGAATTCGAGCACTTCGCCGTCGGTGAAATAGCGGTCGGGTTTCACATTGCGCAGGCCCGGCACGTTGTAGCGGGTGGCGGCGTCTTCGATTTGGTCCAGCCAGAATTGATCCGCCTCGTGCGGCCCTTCGACGGCGACGCCGAGACGTTCGCGCAATTCGTCCGCGGCGCCGGCGTGGTCGACATGGCCATGCGTCAGCCAGATGCGGGTAAGTTTCAGGCCAAAATGGTTGAGCGCGCCGATGAGCTTTTCGACGTCGCCGCCGGGATCGACGAAGGCGGCGTTCTTGGTCTCTTCGCTCCAGATCAGCGAGCAATTCTGCTGCAGCGGCGTCACCGGAATGATGCGGATCTGCAGCTTCGGCTGCGGGGGCGAGGCGTCGGTCATGGTGCTTGAATGGAGATCACGGGCAGCCCGCGCAAGCTTTGACGCTGCGCAAAGCGTTCAGAGGCCGCGGCTGATCGAGAAGACGAATGCGCTGTCGTAGCTGTCGGGACCGTACGTGTAGGCCTCGATGTCCGAGCCGGCGTCGATATCCGTGTCATGGTAGCGCAGGTCGAGCGTGAACCCGTCCACAACGTAGGCGGCGCCAAGATTCCAGGAGGCGTAAGTATCCTCCTCCGCCGCGCCAAAGGGGCCGTCGGGGTCTTCGACGCTTTGTGAGCCAAACGTGCCGGAGAAGACGAATTCGTCCGTCATCTCATAGGCGGCGCTGAGTTCGATATAGGTCGCCTCGCCCGTGTCGCCATAATTGTCTGGCGCCACATAGAGGGCGGGGCGCACCGAGAAGCTCTCGGTCAAGGAGAACGTGCCGGAGGCCATGAATTCGAGATAATCGAGCTCCGCTGCTTCATCATCGGCGCCGGGATAGAAATAGCCGAGCACGGCGAAGTCCCAGGTGATTGGGCCGGTGGTCGGCGTGAAGCCGGCATAGAGATCGAGTTCGACGCCGTCGGTGAGGCTTGAGCCCCATGTGCCGACATAGAAATGCTCGTCGGTCCAATCGAAGCCGCCTTGCACGGCCATGGCGCCGTCGCTGAGCGACACGCCGCGAAAGACGTAATCGCTGACAAGGCTGATATTGCCGGAGAACTCGCCCGCGTGCGCGGCGCCAGCCGGCGCCAGCAAGGCCAGTGTTGCAAGACCCAGTCGCTTCACCTTGGCACCTCGTCGTTTGCGCGAGGCTTGGCCGATTTGGTGAAGGAGGCCTTAAGCGAGGCCGCGCGCGAGACTTAAATCGCGCGCAGAGAGAAGGGCGCCGAGGGGGAGCATCCTCGGCGGCCTTCTGTGGCGCACTCGTATGGTCGCGGGGAGCTACGCGACGATCTGAGCGGCTTGGCTGAGTGTGGCCATCGCCATCGGTGCGAACACAGCGCAGGCGGCGATCAAGGCGTAGAACTTAGTCATGTGCGGGCTCTCGAAATTCTTGTGGGCGGGGCCGATCAGGCGACGATTTGCGCGGCTTGGGTCAGGGTCGCGAAGGCGACGGGGGCGAACACGGCGCAGGCGGCGATCAGGGCGTAAAACTTGGTCATGGGCTTTGCTCCTCAGGTCTCGAAGCGGCGTCGCTTCGATGAAGAGAACCTACCCGCACCCCCGCCCGGGCGATGTGACCATGGTCACGGTCCGGGACCGTGCCCGCGCGCCGTCTTGACTTGGCTGGGAACAACGAAGAACGGTTTGGGCGGCGCGACAGAAGACGCAGGACAACGCGCTTAGGGGACGATCGTGAGTGGCGGTGGACCGCTTCTAACACGCCGACACGTGGGGGCGGCCCTTGGCGCCGCCGCCCTCGCCGCGTGCGGCGCGCCGCTCGCGCGCCAGCCGACCGAGGCCAGACCCACGGGCAGAGGGGTGACGCCCCCGCCGGCGCCGCTGACGCGGCTTACCCAAGCCGAACTCGATCGCTTGCGGGCGATCACCGGCTCGCCCGCCTTAGCCGCGATGGCGCAAGCTGAAGCTGGACCGGTGGTGGGCTGGGTCTCGGGCGTGCGGCGGCGCGATGCGTCCGATCCCGCGACGCTGTCGGATCGCTGGCATCTGGGCTCAATCACCAAGTCGATGACGGCGACGTTGGTGGCGCGCTGTGTCGAGGCCGGTTTGGTGAGCTGGGACGACACGATCGAATCCGTGCTGGGCGGGTTCATGCCGAGCATGCGCGATGAATATCGCGGCGCGAGCTTCGTCCACCTGCTCTCGCACCGCGCCGGGCTGCAGACCGATGTGATCGATGTGGGCCTGCTGGGCCTGCCGTTGACGGAGACGGACGCGCGCGAAAGCCGCCGCGTGGTTGCGCGTTATGCCTTAAGGCAAGAGCCGGTCGGCCGGCGCGAAGACACGTTCGAGTATTCGCAGAGCGGCTACGTCATCGCCGCGGCGATGCTCGAAGCGAAGCTCGGCGCGCCGTGGGAAGAGTTGATGCGCACGCATGTGTTTGCGCCCTTGGGTTTGCAGAGCGCGGGGTTTGGTCCGCCGGGGCTGAGCGATGAAGGCGAACAGCCCGTCGGGCATGCGTCGTGGTTCACCCAGAGCTTGACCCCGCACCCGCCGGGCGAGGCCATCGCCGACATTCCCACGGCCTGGGCGCCGGCGGGATCAACGCATGCGTCGCTGCCGGACCTGATCCAATATCTGAACGCGCATCGCGATCGCTCCACGCTGCTGCGGCCCGAGAGCTGGGCGCTGATGCATACGCCGCCATTCGGCGGCGATTACGCGCTGGGCTGGTATCTGCGCAATGGCGGACTTTGGCACAACGGCACCAATTCAATGTGGTACGCCGAAGTTCTGATCGATACCACGGCGAAGACCTCGGCGGCGGCGGCGTGCAATGACGGCCGCATGGAAACGGTGACGCCGATCGTGCACGCGGCGCTGATGAGCGCGGCGCGGTATGATGATTTCAACGTCGACCATGTTGAGCAGACGCGGATCGCCGGCTGAGCCGGCTCTTGATGCGTCGGCAAATTTCGCTATATCGGGCGCCTCAGCACAAGGACGCGCACACGTGAACATCGCCTGACAGCCAAACCCTTTGTCGGATTGCCTGCGGACTATGTGTGTTCATGTCGTCGATTGTTGTGTCCAAGCTCGGCTGGGTTTTGCCCGATGGCCGGCCTCTCTTCTCTGATCTTGATCTGAGCTTCGGCGCTGAACGCGCGGGGCTTGTCGGCCGCAATGGCGTGGGCAAGACCACGCTGCTGAAGATTATTGCCGGTGAACTTGCGCCGCGCACAGGCTCGGTCAGCGTGCGCGGGCGCATCGCGGTGCTGCGCCAAAGCGTGCAGGTTGGCGCGGACGAAACCGTCGCGGATGTGTTTGGCGTGCGTGATGCGCTGGCTTTGCTGGCGCGCGCGGCGCGGGGTGAGGCTGGCGCCGACGAATTGGCGCACGCCGATTGGACGCTGGAGGCGCGTGTCGAAGCGGCGCTCGCGCGGCTTGGCCTCAGCGCCGACGCAGAAACGAAGCTCGCGGCGCTCTCCGGCGGCCAACGCACGCGCGCGGCTTTGGCGGCGCTGGTGTTCGCCGAACCGGATTTCCTGATCCTCGATGAGCCCACCAACAATCTCGACCGCGAGGGCCGCGAAGCGGTGATCGCGCTGCTGGCCGAATGGCGGGCGGGGGCGATTGTCGTCAGCCACGACCGCGAAGTGTTGGAGAACATGGATGCGATCGTGGAGCTGACGTCGCTGGGCGCCACGCGTTATGGCGGCGGCTGGAGCGCCTATCGGGGGCGCAAGGCGATGGAGCTTGCCGCTGCGGCGCGCGATCTCGACGATGCGGAAAAGCGCATGGCCGAACTCGCCCGCACCGCGCAGGCCACACTCGAACGCAAAGCCCACAAGGATCGCGCCGGCAAGCGCAAGGCCATGCGCGGCGACATACCGAAAATCATGCTGGGCGGCATGAAGGAGAATGCGCAGAACACCAGCGCCGAGCATGCGCGTCTGGTGGAGAAGCGGCGCGCGCAGGCTCAGGCGGATGTCGCCGCCGCACGCGAACGTATCGAAGTGCTGCAGCCTTTCGCGGTGGCTTTGGCGCCGACGGGGCTTGCCGTCGGCAAGCAGGTGCTGCGGCTGAAAGATGTCGTCGCGGGCTATGAGAGGGCCACGCCGGTGATTGATGGTTTGTCGTTGGAGCTTGTTGGCCCTGAGCGCGTCGCGATCACCGGGCCGAATGGCGCCGGCAAATCCACGCTGCTGGCGTTGATCACTGGGACGCTGAAGCCGTGGTCCGGGGAAGTCCGGGTGACGGCGTCTTGGGCGCTGCTGGATCAGCGGGTCTCCATGCTCGATCCAGAGCTTTCGATCCGCGATAATTTTCGCGCGCTCAATCCAGACGCTGATGAGAATTCCTGCCGCGCGGCGCTGGCGCGCTTCATGTTCCGCGCCGATGCGGCGTTGCAGAGTGTTGGCACGCTGAGCGGCGGGCAGATGTTGCGGGCAGGGTTGGCGTGCGTGCTGGGGGGGCACGCGCCGCCGCAGCTGCTGATCTTGGACGAACCGACCAATCATCTGGACATCGACTCGATCGAAGCGGTCGAAGCCGGGGTGCGCGCCTATGATGGCGCGTTGCTCATTGTCAGCCACGATGAGACGTTCCTGGAAGCCGTGGGCGTCACACGGCGCCTTGAAATGTTTGGGCGGCGCGGGAACGGGTGAGCGGAAACCGCGTTCATCAGGGGCGCGCACTTTCACCCCCGCCCTGCGCGCACCTTTAGAAAGCGGCCCTCCACCGGGCCGCTTTCGCACGTTGAGTTTCCGTGACATCGATAGGCGCGGAGGCGCGGGTGGCGGACGACGGTTTTGAAGGCGAGATTGTTTTGGAGCCGCCGGTGAATGTCGGCGCGCCGGAGGGCATGGCGCTTCTGACGGCGCAATTCGTGCGTTATCCCGGCTGTCAGCAATTGATCTTGTGGCTGCCGCAACCCGGGCGGCCTGGCTATGGCGCGCTGCGCATTGTCGGACCGGATGGCGCGCTGATGGAGCAGGCGCCGGTGGCCTCGCGCCTCAATGGCAGCATCCAGATTCTGACGGATACGTTCGGCTGGCCGCCCGGCGATTATCGCGTCGAGATCGATCACACGGAGGGCTGGCGTCATGAAGTGCGCATGCGCAAGCTCGAAGCGGGCGTCGCCGCGCCCAAACCGCCCGCGCCGACGCATGAGGAAAAACCGAGCGATGCGGCGCGGATATATCGCGACGGGTTTGGCAATGTGATCCCGAATGTGGATTTGGAGATGCGCCGCGATGCGTTGGAAACCATCGTGGCCAAATTCACGCGCCGGCTTGAGTTCGAGGGCAATGCGCGCGCGGGGACGGTGATTTATATCGAGGGCGAGCGCCGCATCCGCTTCTCGCACGAGATGTGCGCGGGCCGCGTGAAATTCAGCATCGACCTGCCGCGCCCGCAGCATTGGGAAGCGCAAACGGGCGCGCTGCTTACCGCGCGCGACGACATTGTCGAATTCGTCGCGCGTGAAACCCAGCGCACGCAAGCAAGTTCCTGGGCGTACGAGATCCACGAAGATCGGATCGACTTCGTGGACCCGCGTCGCGCCTAGTCTTCCTCCTCGCCGCGTTCACCGCCCTCGTGCGCGCCGCCGTGCTCAGCTTCGGCGCCAACGTAATCGGTCGGGATGGGCTGGGCCGCGAGCGCGAAGGTCGTCGTGGCGGCGAGGGCCAGGGCCACGATAAGCGCGACAGGATGGGCGGCGCGGGCGTCGGCGCCTGGCTCGTCGGGACGGCGCCGCTTCGCGCCCGAGATCATCGCTGGCACAAGCCGGTCGCGGCTGAGCCAGGATTCAAGCGCGACGCCGATCAGGTGCAGCACGACCAAGGCTTGCAGCACGCGGAACAAAGCTTCGTGCAGCTCGGCCATGTTTAAGCCGCCCATGCCGACGAACGGCCCAGCCATCTCATCGCCGCCGCTGAAGAGACCGGTGATGACGAGCGCCGAGACAATCGCCAGCAGCGCGAAGATGGCGACGCCGCCCAACGGATTGTGGCCGAGATGGCGCTTGGGCTGGTCGCGGAAGAGGTCGCCGAGATGCTGGATGATCGCGCCGGGCCCTGCCGCGAAGTCCGCGAAGCGGGCGCGCTCATTGCCGATGAAGCCCCACAGAATGCGGAAGACGATGAGACCGGCGATCGCTTCTCCGGCATAGCGATGCAGCGTCGCCGCGCCGCCCTCTTCACCGCCGCTGAACCAGGACACCGCCAACAGCGCAACAAGCGCCCAGTGGAAGACGCGTGTGGGCAAATCCCAGACGCGAACGAGTCTCTCTTGCATAATCGTCTCCTCGAGCTTGGCTCAAGGAACCTTTTGCGCCGCGCTGGCTGACGTTTCGCAGGCGGCGGGCGTCAGCGTTGCATCAGGTGCAATCGCGTTTCAGAGCTAATTGCCGACGAGCTTGGCGACGCCGCGATACGCGTCCGCGGCGATCAATTCCTGCGGCGCGCCCGCTGTTTTGCTGCGCAGCTCCGCGGTCCAGAGCACATCATAGGCGGCGTTGAGCTTCTTGGCGGTCCAGAGCCGCGCTTGGGCGGCGACCGCGTCGCGTTCTTTCCAGAAGACCGGCGGCCGCAGCTTGGCGATGGCGTCGGTGGGGCTCATGCCCTGGTCGATCAGCGCGCGCGCATCGCGCAATTGGTGCAGGCGACGCAACAGGGCGCGGAGCGCGGAGACGCCAGAGAGGGCATCGATCCGCGCCAGCGATTCCACCGCTTGCGCCGCGCGCCCTTGCGCGGCCGCGAGGGACGCGGCGTCGAGCGCGCTCTCGGCTTCGCTGGCCATGAGCGCTTCAAGATCCTCGATGCTGATCGGGCGGCCGAGATTGTGGGCGTAGAGCGCGAGCTTCTCGATCTCTTGGCGCGCCAGGCCGCGATCGGGCGGCAGGCCGCCGACAAAGATCTCCTCGGCGTCGGCATCGAAGGCGAGCTTCAAATCCTTGGCCAGCGCCTTGGCGTATTGCGCGCGCTCGGCGTCGGTCTCTTCGTAGAAGGCGATGACGGCGGCGTTCTTGGCCGCGCCAAATTCCTTCACCAGTGACGCTGTTGAGCCGAGATCGCCCGCTTCGACAATGAGGTAGCCGCTGGGCGCGCCGGCTTCGATCGCGCCCAGCGCGTCAAGGATCGCCTCGTCGCCGCCTTTGCCATTGATGCGCGCCCAGACGATCGTCGGCCCGCCCAGCAGCGATTGCGCGGCGAGCGCGTCGGCGAGCTTAGCGCTGTCTTTCTTGATCTCGTCGTCGCCCATCTTGGTGATGGCATAGGGATCGTCGGACTTGCCGAGCGCCCAGGCGGCGAGGGTTTGCGCCGCCTCGTGCACGAAGCTTTCGTTGGGGCCGTAGAGCAAAACAGCGCGGACCGCTTTGTCCGGCTTGTCGAGAAAGCGCCGGATCGAGGCGCCCGCGATCTTCACCGTGCGGCGCTCTGCGCCCGCGCTTGCGCCACGCGCATGGCGAGTTCGGCGCGGAAACGCTGCGCCATGGTTTCGGCGGCGCGCTCGCGCGCGTCGTCTTGCGCGGCAATCTCGCCGAAGGCCGCGGTCGGGATGTCGTAATTGACCGTGGTGATCACCGAGCCGCGCATGACGCGGCCTTGGCTGGTGGTCGGCGGGGTGAGTACGTAATTGGCGGTGAGGCGCAATTCCGCGCGGGTGGCGGACTCGTCGACGCGGATGCCGAGATTGCTGACGCTCTCCGAGAGCGTGATTTCCAGCTCCATCGGCGGCGAGCCGTCATTCTCGACCGCGAGCAGGCGGGTCAGCTCCGTGCGCAGCACGTGGCCGGCCTTGCCCTCGATCTCGACGATGCTCACTGGGCCGATGGCATTGCCGCCGCCGGCCGGCGCGTACATCGGCTGGAAGCCGCAGGCCGCGAGCAGCAGAAGCGAAAGGCTGGCGATCAGTACGCGCATCAGGTGTTCTCCGCCCGCGATCAATTCGCGACGATATTGACGATCCTATCGGTGACGACAATCACCTTGCGGACGGTAACGCCCTCCAAGAAGGGCTTCACCGCCTCGTGTTGCAGCGCAAGCTCACGCACGTCGGCCTCGGCGGCGCCCTTGGGCGCTTCGATTTCCGCACGTTTCTTGCCGTTCACCTGGATCGGCAGCGTGACGGTGGTGCGCGCCGCCAGGTCCGGGTCCGCGACGGGCCAGGGCGTGGTGGCGACGAAACCGGCGAAGCCCAGCTTCTCCCAGCATTCTTCGGCCAAGTGCGGCATGAAGGGCGAGATCAATTGCGCCAGGATGCGCAGCGCCTCGCCGCGCGCGAACAGGCTGCCGGCGTCGTCGCTCTTCAGCTTGGCGATGGCATTGACGAGTTCGTAGCTGCGCGCGACCGCGACGTTGAAGCGGAAATTCTCGATGTCGTCGGTGACGCTTTGGATGGCGCGATGCGCAAGCTGGCGCAGCGCGTGCGCCTCGGGCGACATTGCGGGCGCGGCTTCGCCGGGCTTCGGCGCGGGATGGCCGTGGGCATCGGTGAGCGTCCAAACACGCTGCACGAAATTCCAGGCGCCTTTGACGCCGGAGGCAGTCCATTCCACGTCGCGCTCGGGCGGTGAGTCCGAGAGTACGAACCAGCGCGCAACGTCGGCGCCGAAATCCTGAATGAACGCGTCGAGATCGACGACGTTCTTCTTGGACTTCGACATTTTCTCGATGGCGCCGACTTCTACCGGTGCGCCGGTCTTCAGTTCGATGCGCTTGCCATCTTTGACGTCCGTATCTTCCGGCAACAACCAAGCGCCCGAAGCCGACTTGTACGTCTCGTGCACCACCATGCCTTGTGTGAACAGGCTCTTGAACGGCTCGCCGTCGGCGGGGCCGTCGAGGAAGCCGCAATCACGCATGGCGCGGGTGAAGAAGCGCGAATAGAGCAGGTGCAGAACCGCGTGCTCGATGCCGCCGACATATTGATCGACCGGCAGCCAATAGCTGGCGGCCTTCTTGTCGAACGGCGCGTCCGGATTGGTCGGGTCAGTGAAGCGCGCGAAATACCAGCTCGAATCCACGAAGGTGTCGAGCGTGTCGGTTTCGCGGGTCGCAGCGCCGCCGCAAGTCGGGCAGCTCACATGCTTCCAGGTTGGGTGGCGATCGAGCGGATTGCCCGGCTTGTCTTTGTCGAAGGTGACGTCTTCCGGCAGCGTGACCGGCAGATCTTTCGCCGGCACAGGCACGACGCCGCATTTGGCGCAATGGATCGCTGGAATCGGGCAGCCCCAATACCGCTGCCGCGACACGCCCCAATCGCGCAGACGATATTGCGTCGTCGCTTCGCCCTTGCCGAGCTTCACCAGCTCTTCGATCGCGCGATTAATCGCGTCGCGGGTAGAGAGGCCGTCGAGGAAGCGCGAATTATAGATCACGCCGTCGTCGGTGAACGCTTCGTCGGTCACGGCATAGGTCGCGGCGTCCGCGCCGGGCGGCAGCACGACGGGTTTGAAAGGCAATTTGTATTTGTTGGCGAAGTCGAGGTCGCGCTGATCGCCAGCCGGCGAGCCGAAGATCGCGCCCGTGCCATACGACGAGAGCACGAAATTGGCCGCCCACACCGGCAATTCCCAGCTCGGATCGAACGGGTGCTTCACGCGCACGCCGAGATCGACGCCCTTTTTCTCGGCCTTTTCGATGTCGGCTTCGCTGGTGCCGAGGGCTGCGCATTCGGCGATGAACGCCGCGACATCGGGGCGATGTTCGGCGATCGCCTTCGTCAGCGGATGATCCGGCGCGAGCGCGAGGAAACTCGCGCCGAACAGCGTGTCCGGACGCGTGGTGTAGACTTCAATGGGATCGCGGGCGTGGTTCGGTTCGCCCGCTGGAGACGCCGGCAGGAAATCCGGCGCGGAGGCGATGTCCCACCAAATCTTCGCGCCTTGGCTTTTGCCGATCCAATTCGATTGCATTAGCCGAACTTTGTCCGGCCATTTGTCGAGCCTGCCGAGCGCGTCGAGCAGATCATAGGCGTAGGCGGTGACGCGGAACACCCATTGTTCGAGCTCACGCGTTTCGACCGTCGCGCCCGAGCGCCAGCCCTTGCCGTCGACGACTTGTTCATTGGCGAGCACGGTCATGTCGACCGGGTCCCAATTCACTTTCTGCTTTTTGCGATAGACGAGGTCGTTCTTCCAGAACGCCAGGAACATCGCTTGCTGATGCTTGTAATAGGTCTCGTCGCAGGTGGCGATTTCGCGCGACCAATCGATGGCGAGGCCGAGCGATTTCAGCTGGTCGCGCATCGCCTCGATGTTTTGCCGCGTCCAGCCGCCGGGATGAATGCCGCGCTCCATCGCCGCGTTTTCCGCCGGCAGGCCGAACGCGTCCCAACCCATGGGATGCAGCACGTTGTAGCCGTTGGCGCGCCGGAAGCGCGCGATCACATCGCCCATCGTGTAATTGCGCGAATGGCCGACATGGATGCGCCCCGAGGGATAGGGGAACATCTCAAGCACGTAAGCTTTCTTCTTGCCTTGGGCTTCTTCGGGCGTGAGTGCGCGATCGATCGCGGACTCAGCCCAACGCTTGCGCCATTTCGGCTCGACTTCGCGGTGATTGTACCTGGACGACATACGTACGCCCCTTAGAGGAGCGCCCGATTTCCGGCAATGGCGCGTAATGCCTTACTGCGGCAGCTGGCCCAGGCGGAGTTGGCGCGCGCGCGTCAGGATTGCGTTCTCGATCTGGATTTCGGTGTCCGGATTGACGGTCGCATCAACCCAGGCGCCGCCTTGTTGCTGCTGGCGGAAGATCGAGACGTTGAGCGCGTCGGCGCGCAGGCGGGTGTCGAGAATATAGACGGTGGCCTTGAAGCGCTCGTTCGGCGTCGTCGGGTCGGAATACCAATCGGTGATGATGACGCCGCCGAACGGATCGGCCGAGGCCAGCGGCATGAAGTTCAGCGTGTCGAGCGAGGCGCGCCAGAGGAACGAATTGACGCCGATGCCTTCTTCGACGGCCGAGCCGGCCGACGACGAGCCATTGTCGTCATCACGACCGAAGATCGAGCAGGCGGAGAGCCCGAGCACGGCGACCGTCAAAAGTGCGCCCTTCACGAGCATGCGCCCAGCCTGCGACATCAGCATTCCCTCCGCGTTCGGTGTGGCTGCGTCGTCCCCCGACGCAGCGCGAGCGCCCATATAACATGCGCTCGGTGGAGGGCCAGGGGTCCACTGCGAACCCGGCGATGTTGTGGCGGCGCTCTCGCCCCAATGGTTAATTGGCTGGAACCGGACTCAGAGGGGCGGGTTTTTGACAAAATATTCGTTGCAGCTGTGTCCTAAAGTTCACTGCGTCCGGGCATCGATTCGGTTATATTGCTCTGCTAGGGCAACCCAGCTGTGGGGATTGACGTGTTTAAGGGGTCTGCATTCGTGATCGCGGGGGCCGCCGTTCTGGCGACGGCCGGCGTCGCGCATGCGCAAGACCGCCCCGCCGCCGCCCCCGTGGTTGTCACCGAAAACGCGGCCAGCCGCGCTGCGGTGCCATGGTACCAGCGCTTCACCACCTCGAATGGGGTAACCGAAACCATTACCGGCGATGCCGAGAATGACCGGGCCCTGGCGCCGACCTGGGCGCTGAGCCAGCGTTGGGGCGTAACGCTCGATGTGCGCGAAGCGCAACGCATTGAGCGTTTGCCGGAGAGCCGCGGCGATCAGACCTCCGTCGGCGCCTTCTATCAGTTCACGCCAAGCGTCCGTGTCGGCGGCGAAGTCAGCGTCGAAACCGCGCCGGCGCTGAGCCCGATGGCGCCGGACCGCGATGAAGAGCCGCGTGCGGGCGTCCGCGTCGAGTCGGCGTTCCGCTTCTAAGCGCCGAACGCATCCACCGCCGCAATTCCAGCAAAACCTCGCCCGCTCAAGCAGCGCGCGCTGCGTGCGTCGACGCCGCCCAGCGCCACGACCGGCAGACACGCGGAACGGGCCATCTGACTGGCGTGAAACAGGCCGAGCGGGGGATTGCCTGAGACGCTGCGGGTTTCGAAAACTGGCGCTAGGATGCAGGCGTCGGCGCCAAATTCCGCAGCGCGCGCCAAGGCCTCGGTCGAGTGCGCGGCGGCAGTCTCAAGCGCAAAACCATGATCGCGGCGCGCCGGCAGCCGCTTTTCCGGCCAATGCACGCCGGTGGCGCCGACGCGCCGCGCCAAAGACGGATCGCCCGCGACCAGCAGCAGCAACGCGCGTGAGCGGCACAAGGCAGCGAGCTTGCGCGCGACAGCGTTGCGGTCATCCGCGCCAAAGTGGCGATAGACCACCGCCGCGCCGCGCGGCAGCCGTTTGGCGATCGCGCATGGGTCAGGCGTGCGCAGGGGATCGGTGAAGAAATACAGCCACGGAATCGATGGCGCGCCCGCCTCGGTGTTGAGCCGCCGCGCCTGCGCCGCTAGTGCGTGTATAGAGCCCATGGACCTCATTTCCGATATCGCCGCCAATCGCGCCGCCATCCTCGCCCGCATCGGTGATGCGGCGCGGGCCTCCATGCGCGCCCCGGAGGATGTGGCGCTGGTGGCCGTATCCAAACAACAGCCGGACGAGCGCGTCGAGGCCATGCTCGCCACGGGCCAGCGTCTCTACGGCGAAAACCGGGTGCAGGAAGCGCAAGCGCGCTGGACCGAGCGCCGCGCCCGGTTTGCCGATCTCAAGCTCCGCCTGATCGGTCCGCTGCAATCCAACAAGGCCCAAGACGCGGTCGCGCTGTTTGACGCCATCGATAGTCTCGATCGGCCGAAGCTGGCCAAGGCGCTGGCCGACGCGGCGCAGAAACTGGGCCGCTGCCCCGAGGTGCTGGTGCAGGTGAATACGGGCGAGGAGCCGCAAAAGGCCGGGGTCGCGCCCGCCGAGGCGGACGCCTTCATTAAGGCCGTGCGTGAGGAATACGGCCTGCCGGTCGCGGGCCTCATGTGCATCCCGCCGGTGGACGAGGAGCCGGCCATGCATTTCGCGCTCCTGGCGAAGATCGCCGCCCGTAACGGCCTTTCCACGCTCAGCATGGGCATGAGCGACGATTTCGAGACTGCGGTCCGCTTTGGCGCGACCCAAGTCCGGGTCGGCTCGGCGCTGTTCGGAAATAGGGCTTAAATCGCGCGCGCGATTGCAAAAGCGTGAAAGGACATGGTCATAAGGGTCAGGTTAGGCTCTATGCCTGCTCTTGGACGGCCGATGTCACGCGAAACGACCATCCTCATTATCGACGACGATGCTGACCTCCGTCAGGCGTTGGTCGAACAATTCGACCTCGAAGATGGCTTCGGGGGCGTGGGCGCAGCGTCGGCCGCGGAAGGCTTCGCCGCCGCCGCTGAGCAAAAGCCCGCCGCCATCGTGCTCGACGTCAGCCTGCCGGACATGGACGGCTTCGAGGCCTGCAAGCAGCTGCGCGACCAAGGCGTCAAAGCGCCGATCATCATGTTGACGGGCGCGGCGCAGGAAGAAGAGCAGCAGGTTCAGGGCCTGGACGCCGGCGCCAACGATTACGTGCTGAAGCCATTCAAATTCTCGGTGCTGTTGGCGCGCATCCGCGCGCATCTGCGCAGTCACGAGGCCAGCGAAGACGCGGTCTATCGCATAGGACCCTATGAATTCCGCCCGGCGATGCGGCTGCTGATCGATCCGCAGGAAAAGAAGATCCGTCTCACCGACAAGGAAGCCGCGATCCTGCGCTATCTCTATCGCTCGGGCGAGAAGCCGGTGGGCCGCGACGAGTTGCTGCGTGAGGTCTGGGGCTACAACGCCAATGTCACCACCCATACGCTTGAGACGCACATCTACCGGCTTCGTCAAAAGATCGAGCCGGATGCGCAGAGCCCGAAGCTGCTGATCACGGAGACCGGCGGTTACCGCTTGCAGGTTTGAGCGTCCTCGCCGCTAAATGGCCAAGGGCTGCACGCGGCGGGGAACGCAATGATACGAGCGTTGGGATTGGTGCTGGCGGCGAGCGTCCTCGCCGCTTGCGCTTCGATGCAGGATGAGCAGAGCGCGGAACGTTTGCCCCGCCTGTCGGAATGTCCGGCGTTTGAGAATGTAGATCGCGCGGAGCTCATGCGGCTCGCCGATCCCGCGCAAAATCCGGCGGTCGCCGAATACGATCAGAACATTCGCGCATCGGTCGAACGTACGCCGCTGCCCCCGGAGGCCGCCGTCGCCACAACGCGGATTCGCCTGCGGGCGCCGCCAACAGGAATGTGGGCGCGGGATAATTTCGTGACTGCGTGGCGCGACGGGAGAGGCGATTGGTATTTCGCGCGGCAGGACATTGATTATAGCGCGCCGCCGCCTCCGCCCGTCATGCCGCCATCGTATCCGCCGCCCGCGGATTGGGCGCCGCTGTCGCCGACACTGGCCGAGCGATTCCCCGTGCGCACCGGGCGAGCATCAATGGAGGCCGGGGCCGCGTTGGATGCGCTGTTGGCGGACCCCTGCATGCGTCTAGAGCCGGATCGCTTTACCAGCAGTGTTCCGTTGCGACGCGCCCACGGCTGGGTTTGCGTGCCGGATAGTTCGGCTTGGTTCGCCGAGATCGTGCAGGCTGGCCGGCCACCGCGACTGGTCGGCGTGGCTTGCGAGAACCGTTTCCTGAGTTCGCGCTTGCTGCAGACCGTGCTCGCAATTGGCGCCCGCGAATGAAGAAGGCCCGGATCGCTCCGGGCCTTTTAGCGTTTTGGATTTTGCATTCTGGGATTACGCCACGATTTGCGCGGCTTGCGTGACGGTGGCGAAGGCGAAGGGCATGAACACTGCGGCGGCTGCGATCAGGCTGTAGAACTTGGTCATTGGTTTGCTCCCCGGAACCCCGTGTTCCGATGAAGCCAAGGTACTAGGCCTTCAGGCCTAGCGATGTGACGCGAGTCACGCGCCAACAAAAAGCGCCCCGGCTCAACCGAGGCGCTTTTCTCTTCCGAAGCGACGGCGCTTAATTGGCGGCGACGCGCGGCGAAGCCGGACCGCGTTCGGCGGCGATCTTCACTTTGCCGCTGCGTGCGTCGGCCAGACGCGCGAGCAGCGCTTCGTGCTCGTCCCATAAGCGTTGTGGCAGACGATCGCCGAATTTTTCATAGTGCGGGGTCACCAGCGCGGCTTCTTCGTCCCACACGTCGAGATCGACGCCGAGCAGCAGATCCAAGGCTTCATCCGCGATGTTCAGCCCGCTCGTGTCGAGCGCGTTCTTCGTCGGCACGCGGCCGATCGGCGTATCCAGCGCGGCCGCCTTGCCGTCCAGACGCTCCGCAATCCACTTCAGCACGCGGCTGTTGTCGCCGAAGCCCGGCCAAATGAACTTGCCGTTCTGATCCTTGCGGAACCAATTGACGAAGAAAATCTTCGGCAGCTTGGCGCCTTGGCGCTCGCCGACCTTCAGCCAATGCGCGAAATAATCGCCCATGTGATAGCCGCAGAAGGGCAGCATCGCGAACGGATCGCGGCGCAATTCGCCGACCTTGTTTTCGGCGGCGGCGGTGCCTTCGGAGGCCACGTTCGAGGCCAAGAACACGCCGTGCGCCCAGTCGAACGCTTCGGTCACGAGCGGCACGGCGCTGGCGCGCCGGCCGCCGAACAGAATCGCGTCAATCGGCACGCCTTTGGGATCTTCCCATTCCGGCGCGATCACAGGGCATTGGCCGGCGGGCACGGCAAAACGTGAGTTCGGATGCGCGGCCGGGAATTTGGAATCCGGCATCCAGGGATTGCCCTGCCAATCGGTGAGGCCAGCCGGGGGCGTGTCGGTGAGCCCTTCCCACCAGACGTCATTGTCCTTGGTGAGCGCGACGTTGGTGAACACGGTGTTGGCGTAGAGCGTGTCGAGCGCGGACTTGTTGGTCTTGGCGCTGGTGCCGGGCGCCACGCCAAAGAAGCCGGCTTCCGGGTTGATCGCATACAATCGGCCATCATCGCCAAAGCGCATCCAAGCGATGTCGTCGCCGATCGTCTCGGCCTTCCAGCCGGGGATGGTCGGCTGCAGCATGGCGAGATTGGTTTTGCCGCAGGCCGACGGGAAAGCCGCGGCAATGTATTTGGCTTGGCCTTCCGGACTGGTGAGCTTCAGGATCAGCATATGCTCGGCGAGCCAACCCTCATCGCGGGCCATCACCGACGCGATGCGCAGCGCGAAGCACTTCTTACCCAGCAGTGCGTTGCCGCCGTAGCCGGAGCCGTAAGACCAAATCTCCCGCGTCTCCGGGAAGTGCACGATCCACTTCTCTTCGTTGCAGGGCCACGGCACGTCCTTCTGGCCGGCCGCAAGCGGCGCGCCGAGCGTGTGCACGGCCGGCACGAAGAAGCCGTCGTCGCCGATCTGATCGAGCGCGCCTTTGCCCATGCGGGTCATGATGCGCATCGAGGCGGCGACGTAACCGGAATCGGTGATTTCCACGCCGAGCTGCGAAATTTTCGAGCCGAGCGGGCCCATGCAGAATGGCACGACGTACATGGTGCGCCCACGCATGCAGCCGTCGAACAGGCCATTGAGTTTGGCGCGCATTTCCGCCGGCGCGACCCAATTGTTCGAGGGACCAGCGTCGCCTTGCTCTTGCGAGCAAATGAAGGTGCGGCTTTCGACGCGCGCGACATCCTTCGGATCGGAGGCGGCATAGAACGAGTTCGGGCGCTTGTTTTCGTCGAGCTTCTTCAGCGTGCCGGCGGCGACGAGTTCACTCGTGAGACGCTCCCATTCCGCGTCCGAGCCGTCGCACCAATGGACGCGGTCCGGCTTGGCCAAAGCGGCGATGCTCTCAACCCATTCTACGAGCTTTTTGTGCTTCGTCGGGGCCGGGTGAAGGCCGGGAATGCTTGCGGTCACGGAATCCCTCCAGACGCGGCTGTGTCGGCCGCGCGCGTGCGTTTGCGTGCAAGAAGCGTGCTTGAGAGACGCCATGTCAAACAGGTTCTGCGCGGCCAAGGGGGCGCACTGCCGCAACCGCAATTGCCACCGGTAGCAATGCGAAATTCAATGCAGCAATGCGCGGATGGGGGTGTTCCGTGGCGGTAAGGCCCCGTGCGCGGGGGCTAAAGGTGTGGGGTCTAAGCTTGGTTGGCGGCCCACTCGTTCATAATGCGCTCAAGGACTGAGAGCGGCACCGCGCCATTCGCGAGCATCGTGTCGTGGAAGCCCTTCAAATCGAAACGCGCGCCAAGCGCGGCGCGAGCGCTGTCACGCATGCGATTAATCGCTTGGCGCCCGACCATGTAGGAGCACGCTTGGCCCGGCCACACGCAATAGCGCTCGATCTCGGTGGTGACGGAGCTTTCCTGATCGCCCGTGGCTTCGACCATCGAGGCGATCGCCTGCTCGCGTGTCCAACGCTTGTGATGCATGCCGGTGTCGACGACGAGGCGCGAGGCGCGGAATGTCGCCGATTGCAGATAGCCCAAGCGGCCGAGCGGATCGGCGTCATACGCGCCAAGTTCGTCGGCGAGCTGTTCGGCGTAGAGCCCCCAGCCCTCGCTGAAGGCGCTGAAGCCCAACATCGCGCTACGGATGAACGGGATCGAGCCAGATTCTTGTTGGATCGAAATCTGCCAGTGATGGCCCGGCACGCCTTCGTGATAGTTCAGCGTCGGCAGCGTGAATTTCGGCCATTCGGACGTGTCGCGCAGATTGATGTAATAGGCGCCAGGGCGCGACCCATCGAGCGCGGCCCGCTGGTAATAGCCGCCCGGCGCGCCAGCCTCTGTTGTCACCGGCACGCGGCGGATTTCCAATTGCGCGCGCGCCAGTGTGTTGAAGGCGCGCGGCATCATCGCTTCGATCGCGCGCGTTTGCGTGTTGAGGTCGGCGAGAATCTGCGCGCGGCCGGCGTCGGTGTTTGGGTAGGGCTGGTCTGGACGACGCGAGAGCTGTTGCACGCGGGCCGCGACGCTGCCGCGCGTCATGCCTTGGCTACGCAGAATTTGATCCATCTCGCTGTGGAATTGCGCGATGAGTTCGAGGCCGATGTTGTGAATCTCATCGGGCGACATTGTCGTGGTTGTGCGGCTTTGCAGGGCCGCTGCGTACATTTCCGCGCCTTGCGGCAAACGCCAGATGCCGGCGTCATGTACGGCGTTGCGGCGCACTTCACGTAAGGCCGACTTTTGGCGCTCATAGGCCGGATAGATCGCATCGCGCACCGCGGCTTCCGCGCGGCTAATGTAAGCGGCGCGCTCGGCATCGGTCAGTTCAGCCGTTTGCGGCAAGCGACGCACCAGCGTTTGCACCAGCAGGTTCTGCGCGGCTGGCGTGGACGTGAAGGCGTCCATTTGGGTGAGCGTCCGGTCGATCGCGAAATCGGGCGGGATCACGCCGGCAGCGGCGTCCTCGCGGATAATGGCGGTCTCTTCGTCCAGGTTGCGGACGTAAGCGTCGAGGCGGCCGAGGAAGCCGTCGGCTTCGTCACGTGTGCGCAGCGGGTGCTGATTGTCGAGGAAGTCCGGGGTATTGCGATAAGCGCCGGTGAGCTGGGTGACGATGTACGGACTGCCAGCGCCGTTGCCGACTTCGAAGGCGGAATTGGCGAGACTGTTTTCCCACGCTGTGGCGACGACATCGTAAGTGACGCGTTCGCGTGGCTCCAACCAGTCGCGATTGATGACCCGCAAATCGTTGAGCGCGGCTTGCGTCTCGGCGCGCGCGGCGCGGTTCGCGGCCTTGGAGGCGTCGCTCAATTTGTCGATGAATCGGTAGCCAGCGCGCGCCTCGGTGAGACCCAGGCTTGTGCATCGTTCCGGCGCGCGGCGCAGCGTCGCCTCCACGGCGCGGTCGAGGATCGCGTGCATGCGCGCGTTCCAATCGGGCGCGGCGGTTTCGACGGGGGCGCTCGTGGCGCAGCCGGCAAGCAGCGCTGCGCCGGCCGCGCCTGCGCCAAGAAGTGTGCGTCGTGAAAGTTGCATCGCGTATTCCCCCAGAGCTGAAGTCGCGTATCGTACCGAGAGCGACCGGTCGCTCAATGCGGGTTGCGACGACGCGTCAGAGTTTGAAGCCGGCGACGACCGGCACGTGATCGCTGGGGCGGTCCCAGGAGCGGCAGGGGACGTGGATGTGGAACGCGTCCGCTTGCGAGGCGGGGGCCAGATCAGCGGTGGCCCAGATGTGATCGAGGCGGCGGCCGCGATTGTTCTTGGTCCAATCGGGGCTGCGATAACTCCACCAGGTGAAGAGCTTCTCCGGGTCGGGCTTGTGGTGGCGCGCTAGGTCGACGAAGCCGCCCGCTTCGCGTGCGGCCTCCAAGCGGGTGGTCTCGCCCGGCGTGTGGCTGACAACATCGAGCAGCTGCTTGTGGCTCCAGACGTCGTTCTCGCCCGGCGCCACGTTGAGATCGCCGACCAGGATCATCGGCGCCTTGCCGCGGCGTTTCTTGTAGTCGCGCTTCATGCGGTCGAGGACGTCGAGCTTGTGCGCGAATTTTGGATTGGCGACAGGATCGGGCACGTCGGCGCCGGCGGGAACGTAGAGATTATGCAGCTCTATGCCGTCGATTAAAGCGGTGGCGACGCGCGCTTCTTGCTTGGAACAGAGCGGCGGCGCTTCGATCGGTTCGAGCTTGCGCTTTGAGACGATGGCCACGCCATGCCAGCCCTTTTGGCCGACGACGTGCATGTGCTTGTAGCCGGCTTCCTTGAACGCCTTGGCGGGAAACTCGCCGTCGCGGCATTTGATTTCCTGCAGACACAAGACGTCCGGCTTCGCTTCGCCGAGGAAGCGGCAGACCATCTCGATCCGCAGGCGGACGGAATTGATGTTCCAGGTGGCGATTTTGAGCATGGCCCCTGTGTGGGGCGGTGGGGGGCCCAAAACAAGAAGGCTCGGCGCGTTCAGCGGCCGAGCCTTCTCTGCGCCTTGAGGGTTGGCGCGGTTTCGCCGGCAGGGGAAAAACCGGCTGCAGTGGTCGCCGCGCTGGATCGGTCAGCGGGGGGGACGACGCTAATCCAGGGGGATATGCGGCGACCGTGCCTGATGTATCTAGATCACATTAGCTAAAAATTCAAGGTCTCCACTGGTGAAAGGCCTTGCCAAATCATTACAAATTTGGCTGGCGCGCCCGATTTTCGCCACGCTTAGCGACGGGGCCGGTTGGGGAGCATGTCCTCCAAGCGGAAGAGATTACGGTCGAGGCTGGCGGGTTGGATCACGTCCGACAGCGTCACGCGCGTGCGCGCGCCTGTGGCGTCGGTGACGTCCCAGGAGCGCAATTGATCTTGCGCGTCGAAATGCAGCGAGAGCGCGCCATCCATTTCACCGGTGCGATCGCGCGCGGTGACAACGGTCCATTCGCCGCCGCGCGACACGCGGATGACGCGCGCATTGCGCTCCAGATTAATGTTTTCGCCGAGGATCAGATGCAGCGGCGTTGACCGCAAAGGCGTGCGTTCCGTGGTGCGCATGGCCGTGTCGCGCATGGCGACAACGCTGCCGTCCGAGACGATCAGCAAGGTCGCCGGCGGATCGTATTGGAAGCGCAGTTTGCCGGGGCGTTGCAGATAGAACGTGCCGGTGGCGCGGCTGCCGCCGGGCGAGGTTTGCACGAAGCGGCCCTGCAGCGCGCGCACGCCGTTCAAGGCGGCGTTGACGCGGGCGAGCGCTGCGGCGCGGTCGGCGCCTTCCAGCGTGACCAAGGTGGCGGCTTCGCTGGTGCGTGGGCGCAGCTCTTGCGCGAGCGCTTGCGGCGCGAGGACCAGGGCGGAAAGGCCCAGCAGGGCGAGGCGTCTGTTCATGTGTGTCATGTGGCGGAAACGCGTGGCGAAAAAAAGGGTTCGCTTTGCCCAGAAATGGCCTTTCCCGTTCAGACGCGGTTCATCCGGGCGGCGAGTGGGCTTGGCGAATGGCGCTCCACAAGCTCTTGATCTCATCGGCGTTTCGATTCGCGGGGTGAGGGAATGTTTGCAGACACGACGCAGATGCTGCCGTCGATCGGTTGGGCGGGGTTCCTCGATGGGCCGCAGATCGTGGAATTCATCGCAGCCCTTGCGCTCGCCATCGCACTGGGCGCCGCGATCGCGTTCCATCCAACCACGGCGCGCACGATCGACACGCGCGAAGAGGCGGAGATGCCGAAGGTGTACATCATGTACGCCCTTGTCGGCGCCGTCGTCGGCGAGATCGTGCTGGCGTACGGCATGGTCGTCGGCTTCGTGATCTTTGGCCTGGGCGGGCTGATGCGGTTTCGCACCGACACGGCCTCGACGCGCGACACGGGGCGGCTGATCATCGTGACGCTCCTGGGGCTGATCGCGGGCCTCAACATGCCGCACTTCGCTCTGATCGCGGCGGCGGTGACGTGGATCCTGATCTACGTGTTCGACGGCCATCCGGTGTGCGAGCTCGAAGTGCACGAAATTCCGGAAGGCCGCGTGCGCGACGCTTCTGTGGCGTATCGCGCCGTGCTTGAAGAATTGGGCTGCAAACTGATCAACGAAGACAAATCCTTCTCCAAACATCGCATCGATTACGTCTTCCGCGCCCCGCGCGCGTCGACGCAAGCCAGCTTGCACAAGGCGTTGTGTGAGCGTGTGCCGGTGGATGTGCGGGGGGAGATTGATTGGGAGATCGAATAGGGACTAGGGCGATGGCGCGTGTGCTTGCGTGCGCGACTCGCTCGACATGCAGGCGAACCCGAATCCCTCGTCCCTCGTCCCTACGCGCGCGATGCTTGGTGATCTTGCGATCGGAACAATCGATCCGCCTTCGCCGAGGCTTCGGCGGACCGCTCTCGCGCACGCGAGAGCGGGAGGACGGGGCGCGTCAGAGGCGCCGAGTTAGATTCAGATATGCTGTGCGATCGCTCGCGCGGACAGCATGCGCGTCGAACGCGCCCCGTGATCGGCCGTTATTCCCGGACTGGGATAGGGCTTGCTCTGCTCACCTCCAGGGAAACCGCGGAGGGGCCTTAGGCCCGAATTCACCAGATTTCACCGGTGCAGCGCGTCAGCATCTTCCGAGGGATGCTGGGCCTCGCGGTTTCATGCCCCGCGAGCAATGCAGGCGTCGTTCGCTTCGCCGCCAACGCCGAACCTCTGTCGAGCATTCGACGCCGCGTACTTCCTCAACGATCCTCCTTCGCTCTTCGAGCTACGGAGGATCGAAGCGGCGCCTGCCGCGCCGGTCGATGTCCGCACATTTCAAAGCTTCGCAGCTCTTCGAAACCCTCCCGTGTGAGGACACGTGAAGTATGCGCTGGGATTGAGAGCGGTCGGATAGATTTTTGGCGGGGTGAGGGAAGTCAGGGGGTTAGGTGGCGAAAGCGGTGGGATTGGGGAGGGTGAGCCTAGTCGCGCTAGCCCCAGAAGTTGGGATCGTTCAGTTTCACGTTGCTGACGAGCAAGCCGCCTTCGCAGCGATCAACATCGACGAATCCCGCGCGCTCCAGAATACGCCAAATCTGTTGTTCTCCGCGTTCTAGCCATCGCTGAATCGCGATCAATTGCCTGATCATGATCCGGCAGCCCTCCTGGTCCAGGTCGCCGGGCCATGCGCCGGATTGGAATAGGCGGTGGACGAAGTGATCTCGCTTATTCTTGAGCCACTTTAGATAAGAGATGTCCGTGAGCGGCACGTTGTGCTTTTCTAGAATTCCGATCATCGAGCCGAGTGTCGAAGCATTCAGCGCATTGTGCCTCCTGATAAGTTCGCTTCCCGCGTCGGCCGCCCGGTCGGTCTTGCCGACTTTCATGTCGTCGCAAATGAGGATTGCAGACACGACCATGTTCTCGAACTTGGCAACCGCCATAAACGTGGCGGCCATATGCTGACAGTAGAGAAATCTCGCGAAGTCACTATCGGACATTGCACCGATGAGGGCGCGAACTTGCTCTTTGCTTATGTTCGGGTGAAACATCAGTCCACCGTAAAGAAGCTCTTGCCGGAAATTCCTGCGCGGTCGAAGAACGCTTGATTACGACTGCGCGCGTCCGTCAGTAGCGCGTCCCAACCGATCAACTCTATTGAGCCCTTGAAACCATCGCGTGGCTGATAAATGCGGCCACGCCCATCGGCCGTTCGCTGCCAGGTAAAAGTCCATTCGTCGAGTCGACCAATGATGTCGGCGACGATGAAGCAGTGAAAAACGGTGTTCTGATCAAGCTTGATAGGACGACCGGCAACGTCGCGTAGGTCTCCTGATAGAAGGCGGCGAACGTAGCGCTCCACCTGCATATGCGGGTTCTCGTCGTCATCGTAAGCTTCCCGACCGGGTCGCTTCAGCTCAATCAGCAGGACCTTCGGGGCGTCAGCAGCTTGGCGAAGACCGTGAGCGTAATCGAATATGAGGACGTCGGCGCGGTCATCGCTGTCGATAGCCTCCGATAGCACGGAGAACTCTACGTCTGAGCTGAAATACCGTGCAAACGTCAGGCGTTCATCGACGATCCAGAGGTCATGAGACGCCGATGGCTCCACTCGCCGCTTTCCTGACGCCAGCGTAGTGACGTGCATTGGGCATATCAGCGAATGAAGAACATCCTCTCGTTGATATGAGCTGTCGCGTTCATCATCTCTGACCTTTTGAAGTAGCATCTCGATAAAATCGAGGACGACTTTTCGGCGAACAACATACTCTGCCAAGCTGCGTTGCTCGGCCTCTTCAATTGCTTGTCCCGCCTCGGCAATCGCCTGGTCGAAAGTATCAGCTGTTACGTCGCCAGTTTTGAGTCGCGTAAGAACGGTTCGCACGCGTTCGGCCTGCCGTTGATCACGACGAAAACGCTCGCGCGCCAGGTGGCCATAGATGGCGTCGTCATTGAGTTCGCCGGAGGGGATCTTCTGTTGAAGTTCTTCGACGTCACCAAACGCCACCGATGGATAGGACTCCGTGATGGCTTCGATCCGCTCGCGCTGAGTTCCGCTGAGCAGTGCGAGAGGTTCTTCAAGGAATCTCTCAATGTGTGGAGTGCAGACGTCTTTTATGATGCGTTCAATCACCGCATCTTCGAACATAAACGCCGTTCGTTCTTGATTGACATTTGAGTCCAAGAACTCGCCAGTCAAAATTGCGTGGAAGACACGGTCGCCGTCATCACCGAAATATTTGAGCCCCAATTTTCCGTCGATGGATTGAGAATGCACTGTTCGATCGTGCGCAATGAAGTGCACAAAGTGCGACCCTTTCAGGTCCGCACTGGCGACTTTGTCACACTCCATCATTGTCAGATGGAGCGTGCCGTACTCTTCGGTCTCGATAGAAATCACCGGATCGCGGCGATAGACGATCTCGTCGATGGCTTGAGGGTAGTCGCGCGACTCATCGCCGACTACAACGGTCATCAAAGG